>SEHC01000288.1 GCA_004173415.1 Lysobacteraceae bacterium | reverse complement strand
AAATACATTTCCAGCGAGCCGGTGGTCTTCAGCGCGCCGCCCAGCGGCTGGCCGCGGAAGCCGCTGATCACTTCCGAGCGCGGGCCCAGGGTGTTGTCGCGGAAGCCGCGCACCGAGCGCACGCCGCCGGCGTAGAAGTTCTCGAAGAACGGCAGCCCGGTGGCGGTGATGGTGCCGGTCTCGACCGTGCCCGGCGCGCAGGGTTCCGGCAAGGCCTTGGTCGGCGGGTTGCTGGGCCGGACCTGGCAGAAGCGCCGGCTGGTGTCGCTGCCGTAGCTGTCGCCGTAGCCGACCTCGGCGCGGGTGTTGAGCACCAGCGAGGGGCTGAGCGGCCAGTACTTGGAGAACTCGTAGTTGAGCTTGAAGTACTCCACGGTCGAGCCGGGCAGGGTGATCTCCGCCGACACCCGCTGGTAGGTGCCGCGGGTCGGCATGAAGTAGTCGTTGCGCGTGTCGCGCGCCCAGCCCAGCTCGGTGCGCCAGGCATGGAAGGTCCTGGCGCCGACCGCGTTGATGTAGTCGATGATCGAGGCGGGGGTGGAGCCGGGGAAGGTCAGGATCTCGTTGGTGTCGATGCCGAACAGCAGCGAGACGGTGTCGTTCTCGGTGATCGGCAGGCCCAGCACGCCCTGCGCCGCGGCGCTGGTGGTCGAGTACTGGGCGGTGTTGAAACTGGAGTAGTCGAACTCGCGCCACCACAGGTTGTAGCCCAGCGACATGCCTTCGTCGGTGAAGAACGGGTTGACGAAGGAGAACGAATATCGCTGCAGGTAGTCGCTGCGCTGGGCCTCGACCGCGACCCGGTTGCCGCCGCCGAGGAAGTTGTTCTGCGACAGCTGGATGGAGGTGGTGAGGCCCGACAGCTGCGAGTAGCCGAGGCCGAACACGAAGCTGCCCGACGTGGTTTCCTTGACGTTGAAGACCACGTCGACCTGGTCGTTGCTGCCGGCGACCGGTGGCGTTTCCACGTCCACGGTCTCGAAGTAGCCCAGTCGCTGCAGGCGGATCTTGGAGCGGTCGATCGCGGCCTGCGAGTACCAGGAACCCTCGAACTGGCGCATCTCGCGGCGCAGTACCTCGTCGGCCGAACGCGTGTTGCCCTTGAACACGATGCGGCGCACGTTCACCCGCGGTCCGGGGACGACCTGCAGGTTGATGGCCACGGTGCGCTTCTCCCGATCCAGGGTCGGGATCGGGTTGACCTGGGAAAAGGCGTAGCCGATGTTGGCCAGGGTCGAGGTGATCGCGTCGGAGGTGTATTCCAGCATCGCCCGCGAGAAGACCTGGTCCTTCTTCACCAGCACCAGGCGCTCGATGTCCTCGACCGGCAGCACCGTGTCGCCGGTGACCTTGACGTCGGAAACCGTGTACTGCTCGCCTTCGGTCACCCCGGCGGTGATGAACATGTCCTGCTTGTCGCCGCTGATCGCAACCTGGGTGGAATCCAGGCTGAAGTCGACGTAGCCGCGGTCCAGGTAATAGGAATTCAGCTTCTCGATGTCGCCGGAGAGCTTTTCCTTGGAGTACTGGTCGTCACGGCGGTACCACGACAGCCAGTTGCTCTCCTTGGACTCCCAGTTGTCCAGGATGTCCTTGTTCTCGAACTTTTCCGCGCCCACCAGGTTGACGTGGCGGATCTTGGCCGCCTTGCCTTCCTTCACGTTGATGGTCACGTCGACCCGGTTGCGGTCGAGCTGCGAGACGGTCGGGCTGATCTCGACGTTGTACTTGCCGCGGTTGTTGTACTGGCGGGTCAGTTCCTGGGTGACGCGGTCCAGGGCCAGGCGGTCGAAGGTATTGCCCTCGGACAGGCCGATGTCCTGCAGGCCGCTCATCAGGTCCTCGGTCTTGATGTCCTTGTTGCCGGTCAGGGTCAGCTTGTTGATGGCCGGCCGCTCGGTGACCGTGATCACCAGGATGTCGCCCTGGCGGTCGAGCTTGACGTCCTCGAAGAAGCCGGTCCGGTACAGCGCGCGGATCGCCTCGCCGGTCTTGCCGCCGTCGACCACGTCGCCGCGCTCGATCGGCAGGTAGGTGAGCACGGTGCCGGCGGAAATGCGCTGCAGGCCGTCGATGCGGATGTCGGTGGCGGTGAAGGAGGACGCGGTCGCGTCGACAGCCGTCGCTGGCGCCTGTTCCGTCGTCTGCGCCAGGGCCGGCAGGGCGATGGCGGAGGCCAGGGCGAGGGCGAGCAGGCGGCGGGTGGGGAGTCGCGTCATCATCACTTCCGATTGGGTGGGCGCAGGGGTTGGCTGCGCGACTGCAGGGGGTTGCCGGGGTGCAGCCGGCGGAAAAGCCAGGGAAAACCGGGAAAGCAGGGCCATCAGGTCACCAGGCGAAGGATGTCGTTGTAGAACGCCAGACCCATCAGGCTGGCCAGCATGGCCAGGCCCACGTATTGCCCGGTGGCCATGGCGCGTTCGCTGAGCGGACTGCCCTTGACCAACTCTATAAGGTAATACAGCAGGTGCCCGCCGTCCAAGACCGGGATCGGCAGCAGGTTGATGATGGCCAGGCTCAGCGAGAGCAGGGCGAGGAAATACAGGAACCAGTCGACCCCGCGCTTGGCGGTGGCATTGGCCACCTGGGCGATGGTCAGCGGCCCGGAGATGTTCTTCACCGAGGCGTGGCCGGTCAGCATGCGCCGGATCATGCCCAGCGAACTGGAGGTCAGCTTGCCGGTTTCGCGGAAAGCGGCCGGGATCGCCGCCAGCGGGCCGAACCTCTGTTCAGCGTCGTAGGGGGCGGCCTTGGGCTGCAGCGGCGCCGGGATGCCCAGGGTCCAGTACTGGCGCCCCGACCCGGCGTCACGGGTCAGCGTGGGCTGGATATCCAGGGCCAGGCGCTCACCGTCGCGCTCGACCTCGATCATCGCCATGCCGCCGCGTGCACCCAGGGCCTGGACCAGCGGGGTGATGTCGCTGAAGCTGCGCACCGGTTCGCCGTCGATGGCCGTGATCCGGTCGCCCGCACGCAAGACCCGGGAGGCGGGGGAACCCGGCTGGGTCTGTTCGACCAGCGCCGGCAGCATCTGGTGCTGCCAGGCGAACCCGGCCAGCCCGGCCACGTTCTCCTGGTCGAAATCCTCCGGCAGCGCGGACAGCGGCAGCAGGCGGGTGCGCTGGGCGCCCTGCAGGTCGGTCACCTGCACCCGTGCGTCCTGCTGGTCCATGGCGGTGGTGGTCAAGGCCTGCAGGGCGTCGCCCCAGGTGCCGACCGGCTGCCCGTCGATGGATTCGATGCGGTCCCCGGCGCTGAACCCGGCGCTCGCCGCCATGCCCTGGACGTGCCCCAGGGTGGCGCTGTAGTCCTGCCTGCCGATCACGAACATGGCCCACAGCAGGGCCACGCACAGGACCAGGTTGGCGATCGGGCCGGCGGCGACGATGGCGATGCGCTGGGAGACCGGCTTGCGGTTGAAGGCGCG
>SEHC01000287.1 GCA_004173415.1 Lysobacteraceae bacterium | reverse complement strand
CCGCCGACCTTGATGATCCCGGCCAGCGTGTCCAGCGCGCGGGCGGTGATGGCCGCATAGGCGCCGGGTTCGTCCACGGCCTCGGCGCGGGACTCGGCCACCCGTGCGTTGGCCAGGCCGAGGCTGCGCACCGCCTCGCGCAGGAAGCGGGCCTTCTTGCCATTGCTTTCCACCAGGGTGACCTGCAATTGCGGCGTGGCGATGGCCAGCGGTATCCCGGGCAGGCCCGGGCCGGTGCCCAGGTCGGCCAGGGTGCCGCCATCCTCCGCGGCGGCACCGAGGAACGGCTGCATGGCCAGCGAATCGAGCAGGTGACGGGTCACCATTTCGCGCGGATCGCGGATCGCGGTCAGGTTGTAGGTACGGTTCCAGCGCTCCAGCAGGGCCAGGTAGGCGAGCAGTGGCGGCGCGAGCGCGGCGGCATCGAAGCCCAGCGTGGACAGGCCGCGCTGGAGTTCGTCGTGCAGCGCGGCGGGAACGGCGTGGGTCGTCATCGGCGGCATTATCGCAGCCGCCCCGCTACGGCGTCTGCCTGGCCGGCAGCAGCGGTCGCCAGACCAGTGCGGCGCGGTAGCCGGCAAGCGGGCTCCATTCGCGCAGAGTCCACTCCGCGGGCGCGCCCAGCGCGCTGTCGCAGGCGACCAGCTGCAGGCCCTGGTCGCGCTCGGCGAAGGCCAGCTTCTCAAGCCCAAAGGAAATGCCCTTGCCATGGGCCTTGAGCATCGCCTCCTTGGCGCACCACAGGCGCACGAACGCCGCTTCCAGTGCGTCGGCCGGCAGCGACAACAACCAGCGGACCTCATCGGGGTGGAAGAAGCGGATCGCCAACTCCCGGGCCCGCGGCCGCGGCCGCAGCTGTTCGATGTCCACTCCCAGCTGGATCGAGCGGCCCAGGGCCAGGAGCAAGGCATCGCCGCTGTGGCTCCAGCCGGTGTCGTAGTCCTGGAACGGTGGACCCAGCAGGGGCCGGCCCTCGAGGGCGCGCGAAAGCGGCAGCTCCGCGTCCTGGCAACCCAGCGCGTCGCACAGCAGCGGCCGCACGTGCGGCTCGCCGCGGGCCCGCCTGGGATGGGGCAGCAGCCACAGGCGGGCGGGGACGGGCGGCGGGGTATGCGGCATGGGCGCCAATGTAGCCGATGGCCGCGCCCGGGTTTCCCTGTTGCGTGGCAACGTGCAAGCGGGGGCGAATTGCGCTATCTACGCTCCGGAAGGGAGAGCGCGCCAGCAAGGACGAAGGTTTGACGGCGGCTTCACGTACCGAAGGCTTAAATCGCTGCACTCGAGAAGAAGTTGCGTTCAACCGTTCCTGCCGCATCGCGGGAGCGCCTTTCCCTAAGTCATAGGAGTGAGCTTGATGAATTTCCTCATTTACCTGATTGTCGGCGGCATCGCCGGCTGGCTCGCCAGCATCGTGATGAAGCGTGATGGTTCGCAGGGCATCATCCTCAACGTCGTGGTCGGCATCATCGGCGGTTTCCTGGGTGGTTTCCTGCTGCCGATGGTCGGCCTGGGCCTGGGTGGCGGCACGCTTGGCTTCCTGATCACCGCCTTCATCGGCGCGATCGTGTTGCTGCTGATCGTCAACCTGTTCACCCGCGGCAGGGCACGCTGATACCGTTTGGCTGCGACCGCGTGCGCATGTAGACGCACCCATGGTTCGTGGCATCACAAAGGCCCGGCATTGCCGGGCCTTTGTTCGTCTGGCGATCGCGATCCATCGCGTGGGATATAGGAGGGGCTGCAGCCCCGGGGCTTGGCGGACAGCCTGCGGGCTGAAGCCACCCCACAAGTGGAATCCTGCAGGTGCTAGCCGGCTGGAGCGGTCAGTCCTTCAGTTCGACCCAGGCCGGCGCATGGTCGCTGGGGCGTTCCCAGGTGCGCGGTTCGCGATCGATGCCGGCTGCATGCGCTTCCTGGCGCAGCGCTTCGGAAACCAGGGTCAGGTCGATGCGCAGGCCCAGGTCGCGGCGGAAGCCGGCCATCCGGTAGTCCCACCAGCTGAACACGCCGCCGGCTTCATGGTGCAGCCGGTAGGCATCGTGCAGGCCCAGCGCGTACAGGCGCCTGAGCGCGTCCCGCTCGGCGGTGGAGGTGAGGATATGGTCCTGGTTCCACACCGCCGGGTCGTGCACGTCGCGTTCGTCCGGGGCGATGTTGAAATCGCCCAGCACCACCAGCTTCGGGTGCGTGCGCAGCTCGTCTTCCAGCCAGGCATGCACGGCCTCGAGCCAGCGCAGCTTGTAGGCGTATTTCTCGGTGCCCACGTCCTGGCCGTTGACCACGTACAGGTTGACGATGCGCACCCCGCCGACGGTGGCGGCGATGACCCGCTTCTGCTCGTCCTCGAAATTCGGGATCCCGACCTGCACGTCGGCGGCCGGCAGCCGTGACAGCAGGGCCACGCCGTTGTAGGTCTTCTGCCCGGCGAACACGCTGCGGTAACCGGCCTCGGCCAGTGCGGTGTCGGGGAACTTGTGGTCCTCCAGCTTGGTTTCCTGGATGCCGACCACGTCCGGCGCGAACGTGCCCAGCCACTGTTGCAGGTGCGGCAGGCGCACGTTGAGCGAGTTGACGTTCCAGCTGGCGATCTTCATGACATCGATTCCGTAGGACAAGTGGGTTGCCTAGCGGATGATGAAGTCGATGAAGCGCGCGACCTTCGAATAGGGCGGCTTGAGCAGGTCGCTGCCGGCGCGGCGCGTCTGCCACAGGATCGGCAGCGCCTTGCTGAAGGCATCGAAGCCAGCGCGTCCGTGGTAAGCGCCCATGCCGCTGGGGCCGATGCCGCCGAAGGGCAGGTTGTTGATGCCGAAGTGCAGCACCGTGTCGTTGACGGTGACGCCACCGGCCAGGGTGCCGTGCAGGATCTGCTCGACCGCGCTGCGGTCATGGCTGAAGGGGTACAGCGACAGCGGCCGGTCGTGCGCATTGACGTAGGCGATGGCCTCGTCGAGCGTGCGGTAGGACTTGATCGGCAGGATCGGCCCGAAGATTTCCTCCTGCATCACCCTGGCGTCGTCGCCCGGTTCCAGGACCACGGTCGGCGCGAACAGGCGGTCGCCGGCCTTGCCGTTTTCGCCCAGCGGCAGCACCTGCAGGCCGCGCGCGCGCGCGTCCTCCAGATAGCCTTCCAGGCGCGCGTACTGGCCGTCGTTGATGATGCGGGTGTAGTCGGTGGAGTCGGCGAGCGTGCCGTAGCGCGCGCGTACCTGCTCGCGCAGGGCCTCGGCCAGCGCCGGGGCGCGGCCTTCGTCGATCAGCACGTAGTCCGGGGCGATGCAGGTCTGGCCGCCGTTGAACCACTTGCCGGTCGCCAGTCGCGCCGCTGCCTGTTCGACAGGGAAGTCCTTGCAGACGATGGCCGGCGACTTGCCGCCCAGCTCCAGGGTCAGCGGGGTCAGGTTGGGCGCGGCGGCGGCCATGACCTTGCGCCCGACCG
>SEHC01000286.1 GCA_004173415.1 Lysobacteraceae bacterium | reverse complement strand
TGGCACGCGGCACCGACGTGGACAAGCCGCGCAACCTGGCCAAATCGGTGACCGTGGAATAGCGGTCCGTCGACGGCGACCGGGAAACCCCCGGCTCGCGGCAGGCGCGTGCGGAAGCGGCGCGCCTGTCCCCCGATCCGCCAGCGATGTCCCTGGCGCGGTATCCCCAATAGCATTTCCGACGCAAAGCCGTGATCCTTGCGTGGTTCATGCGCGCATCCGTCTTCTAACCAGGCGCGGTACCCAAGGAGTAACACGATGTTCGGCTTCCGCTATGTCAAATCCTCGCCCAGCCAGTACCTGCTGCAATACCGCAACGGCCGGATCGTCCGCGAAGGCACCGGCCTCTCGTTCTGGTATTACGCACCGCGCTCCACCCTGGTCAGCGTCCCGCTCAATGCGGTCGAAGTGCCTTTCATGTTCGAAGAGGTCACCCGCGACTTCCAGCAGGTCACCTTGCAAGGCCAGGTCAGCTATCGCATTGAACAACCCAAGCAGCTGGCCGAACTGCAGAACTTCAGCCTGCTGGCCAACGGCGGCTATGCCTCCGAAGACCCCGAGCGGCTGCCCAGCCGCGTGTTGAACGCGGTCAAGGCCCAGTTCCGTACCCTGTTGCAGGATCTGGACCTGCGCGACGTGCTGCAAGGCACCGAACGCCTGTCGGTGGCGGCGCGCCAGGCGGTCGCTTCGGCTCCCAGCCTGACCTCGCTCGGCATCCAGGTCGGCGACCTCGGCTTGCTGGCGGTGAAGCCGAATCCGGAAACGGCGCGCGCGCTGGAAGCGCCGATGCGCGAGGAAATACTCAAGCAGGCCGACGACGCGACCTACACGCGCCGCAACGCGGCAATCGAGCAGGAACGGGCGGTCAAGGAAAACGAGCTGCGCAGCGAACTGTCGATCGAACAGAAGCGGCGCCAGGTCAGGGAGACCGAGGTCGAATCGGAGCGCGTGCTGCTGGAGAAGCGCCAGCAGATCCAGGCGCAGGAGATGACCAGCAAGGTCGCCCTGGAACAGCAGAACGCGGAACTGGTGCAGTTGCAGTCCAGCAACCAGAAGCTCGAGGCCGACGTGCGCGCCTACGGCCTGCAGGCGATGGTCGAGGCCATGAAGGGACTGGACGCTCGCTCGCTGCAGGCCTTGATGATGGGCCAGGCCAGTCCCGAGGCTCTGATGGCGGTGGGCTTCCAGAACATCGCCGACAACGCGGCGAAGATCGGCGAGTTCAACTTCTCCCCCGACCTCCTGCGACAGCTCGCCAAGCAGAAGGAATAAGGCGATGGGCCAGAGCGATCGCAAGATCATCCTGGTGATCCGCCGCACCCGCCTGCAGGAACTGGTGTCCCGCTACAACACGGTCGAGCAGGCCAGGTTCCAGGCCGAGCACCTGGGCATGGACTTCAGCGACTTCCTGCAGGAGGACGCGCTCTACCAGGCCGCCATTGCGCAGGTGGAGGAAGACCTCAAGGTCCATGGCCGCGTGCAGCGGCTGGACCGCGGGTTCCTGCCCAATTTCCTGTTCCCGCCGCAGTGCCTGGTGGTGGTGCTGGGGCAGGACGGACTGGTCGCCAACACGCTGAAGTACCTGGATGGCCAGCCGGTGATGGCCATCAATCCCGACCCCGCCCGCTGGGAAGGCGTGCTGCTTCCGTTCGTGGTCCAGGACGTCCGCGCGGTGATCGCCGAAATCCTGCGCGGCCAGCGCCGGACACGGCAGGTGTCGATGGGCCGCGCCCGCCTGAGCGACGGGCAGGAACTGCTGGCGGTGAACGATTTTTTCATCGGCGCCCGCAGCCATGTGTCGGCGCGTTATGACATCGCACTCGGGGACCGGTCCGAACGGCAGTCCTCCAGCGGCGTGATCGTCTCCACGGGGCTGGGTTCGACCGGCTGGTTGAGGAGCGTGCTGACCGGCGCCACGGCCATCGCGGGAAAAAGCTCGGCCCGAGCCCAGGCGCTGCGCGAACGGGGCATGGACTGGGCCGCGGAGGAACTGGTGTTCAGCGTACGCGAGCCCTATCCGAGCCGTTCCAGCCAGGCCTCGCTGGTGTTCGGCCAGTGCAGCACCGGCTCGCCGCTCCGGATACGGTCGCTGATGCCGGAAGGCGGGGTGATCTTCAGCGATGGCATCGAAGCGGACGGACTCGATTTCCGTTCCGGGCTCGAGGCGGTCATCGACCTGTCGCCCAGGCAAGGTCTGCTGCTGAACTGACCGCGGCCAGCGCGCATCGCATGCGACAGGCGCCTGGCTTGTGCTGTTTTCCATGACTACTGCGGCAGGCCATGAGCACCTCATGTGGAAACCTTGCGCCGAACCTCGGCGTTGCTGGCGCTGCATTTGCATTAAAGTCGCCTGCATCCGTCGTCCAAGGGGGTGACGGGATCCGGGCCTCTGGCCCATCAAGGGGAATCCATGGCAAGGACAGTCAGGTCCACGGGGAGCATCAAGCTGTTGGGATGGGGCGCGGTCGCGGTGCTCGGCGCCCTGGCCGTGTACTGGGTCAACCTGCACTGGAACCGGGTCCCGGTCGGTGGTGGCCTGGTCGTGGTGGGGATTCCAGGCGCCTTCGCGCTGGCGGGGCTGCTGGAGGTAATCACCGGCCATCCGTTCATGACCCTGGCCTCGCGTTGGGACCAGCTCGCAGGCTGGCAGCGGGGCGTGCTGGGAATGATCGTGGTGGCGCTGGCCTTCGTGTTGATGATGTGCGGGCTGGTCCTGTTTGGCTGAGTGGCACGCCAAGGCGACAACGGCCTCCGTACTGACCAGCCCGCGCCTGCGCTTCTGGGTTGGCAGCGCGGGTACCGTGGCGATGATGCTCTTCTGTTCGACGGCACTGCGCCGCCAGCTGCCGTGGCTGGAGCCTTCGGTGTGTGGGAGCGTGGCCTGGATCGCGGGCCTGGCGTGGGTGCTGTCCGCACATGCCCGGCAGGCAGGTGGCTGGTGCAAGCTCCCGCTTGCGAGGGCGATATGGGTCGCGGCCGGTTTCAGCGTGGCGGTCTTCCTGTGTTTCGCGGTGGTTCTGGGGGTGCTCGCTTTTGGCCGGCTGAGCAGTTGAATCGCACCCTATCGTCCCTGTGCCGCGGGCCGCAGGGCCGGCCCGGATTCTCGAGGAGCAGCCCCTGCGCAGACCGGTGGCCTTCTGCGTTCGCGGAGGTGGAACGCTCGCGCGGGGTGAGCGCGGCCAGCCGCCCGTCGCTGGCCTTGTCCACGCCAAGGAAAGCCAGCACTTCGCTGCAGAAGCGTTGCCACGCCGGTTCGTGCTCCAGCAGCACGTGGTTGCGCGACTCCAGTTGGACGAAGCGCGAGCCGGGGATGCCCGCGGCCAGCAGGCGGCCTTCCTCCAGCGGAACCACGCCATCCTGGCGTGCATGCAGCACCAGCGTGGGCACGGCCACCTGGTTAAGCAGCGACACTATATTGATGTGCCCGCGCGAATCCAGCAGCGCGCCGGCGGCTTCGGCGGTGGTGGTGGTGCGGGCCAGTTCGTTGAACCACTGCACCTGCGCATCGGTGGCATCGGGTATGAAGCGCGCGGTGAACAACTGGCGGAACACCGGGTTCTCGTCGGCCCAGCCAACGCGCGCGATGTCGGCGATGGCGTGGTACAGGCGCGCGCTGTCCTCGCTGTTGCGTTCGTAAGGGCCGCGCGCGTAGGCGCCGTACAGCACCAGCTTCGACACGCGTTCGGGATGCCGGGCTGCATAGGCCACGCAGGCGGCCACGCCCTGCGATATGCCGAGCAGGGCGAAGGGTTGCTCGAAACCCGATGCGTCGACCACCGCTTCCAGGTCGCCCAGCCAGTGCGCCAGGGTCAATCCACGGGGATTGCCGCCGGTCATGCCGCAACCGCGCTCGTCGTAGCGCACGAACCGGAAATGCTGGCCGAAGAACCGCGCCCAGTGCCGCCAGATCGGGCTCTCCAGGTCGTATTCCAGGTGGCTCAGCCAATTGGCCGCCTTGACCAGCGGCGCGCCGGCGCCCATCGACGCCCACGCCAGCCGGGTGCCGTCATCGGTAGTCAGGTAGCGGATGGCCTGCTGCATGCGTGGATGTCCTTCGCCTGCCCGGCCGGAGTGTAGCCGGGACATTCCTCCATCGTGTTCACGCATTCCGGCACCACGCCGGGACATTGATCTGCTGTGGGCGGGATCGCGCCTGCGCGATGCTGGCGCCTCCTTTCCCACGGCGCGTGGCGGCTACCGGCCAGCCCCGCCGCCAGCGAGGTCATGATGAAACGCAGCCTGATCCTGCTCTACGGCGTGGCCTGCTACGCCGTGTTCTTCGCCACGTTCCTCTACGCCATCGGATTCATCGGCAACTTGTGGGTGCCCAAGACCCTGGACTCGCCCCGCAGCACCGGCGTGGCCAGCGCGGTGCTCGTCGACCTGGGCCTGCTGGCCCTGTTCGCGCTGCAGCACAGCGTGATGGCGCGGCCGTGGTTCAAGCGCGCGTGGACGCGGATCATCCCCGCGTCGGCCGAGCGCAGCACCTACACGCTGCTGTCCAGCCTGGCGCTGATCCTGTTGTTCTGGGCCTGGCGACCGATCGGCGGGGT
>SEHC01000285.1 GCA_004173415.1 Lysobacteraceae bacterium | reverse complement strand
ATCATCACCGTCGAGGACCCGGTCGAATACCAGATCGAGGGCATCAACCAGATCCAGGCCAAGCCGCAGATCGGGCTGGACTTCGCCCAGGCCCTGCGCAGCATCGTGCGCCAGGACCCGGACATCATCATGATCGGCGAAATGCGCGACCTGGAAACCGCGCGCATCGCCATCCAGTCCGCGCTCACCGGCCACCTGGTGCTGTCCACGCTGCACACCAACAACGCCGCCGGCGGCATCACCCGGATGCTCGACATGGGCGTGGAGGACTACCTGCTGACCTCGACCATCAACGGAATCCTGGCGCAAAGACTGGTTCGCCGCCTGGAGCCGTCGCATGCCGAGCGCTACCTCGCCTCGCCGGAGGAAATCGACAAGTTCTCGCTACGCCGCTACCAGCCGCAGGGCGACATTTTCCTGTACCGCCCACGCGCCTCGGCGATCTCGCCGACCGGCTACCTGGGCCGGACCACGATCATGGAATTCCTGGTCATGGACGACGCCCTGCGCCGCGCGGTGATGCGCCATGCCGGGATGGGCGAGTTGGAGCAGCTGGCGCGCGACGCCGGCATGCGCACCATGTACGAGGACGGCATCGTCAAGGCCCTCAGTGGCGAAACCACGATCGAGGAGGTGTTGCGGGTGACGGAGGATGCATAGTCAGGGACAGGCCGATGAAGTCTGGGCCGTCATTCCCGCGAAGGCGGGAACCCATGTACGTTCAAGGATTGAACTATGGAAAAGCAACCATGCGTCTATTTGCTTGTCAGTCGCCGGAATGGAACCCTGTATGCGGGAGTGACCAGTGACCTGATCAGCAGAACTTGGCAGCATCGACAACATGTCGTTGAAGGTTTCAGCAAGCGGCATGATGTCACCGGACTGGTCTGGTACGAGCTCCATCCGACCATGGAATCAGCCATCACGCGCGAGAAGCGCATCAAGAAGTGGAACAGGGCGTGGAAGATGCGGCTGATTGATGAAATGAATTCGTCGTGGCGTGACCTCTGGCCTGGAATCATCGGACAGGTGCCTACAGCCAACGTCCTTGGGTTCCCGCCTTCGCGGGAATGACGAATAGATAATTTCGTATGCAACGATCAGTACAGTTCAAGCGAAGAGTTTCAACCAACCCGTCGACAAACCACCCCCCATGCCCCTCTACCGCTACAAAGCCCTGAACACCCGCGGCGAAGTCCTTGAAGGCCAGATGGAGGCCGCGGGCGACGGTGAGGTGGTGGCGCGCCTGCAGGAGCAGGGGCACCTGCCGGTGGAGGCGAAGCTGGCGTCGGACGGCGGCGAACGCGCCTCGCTGCGCTCGCTGTTCAAGGCCAGCCCATTTTCCGGCGAGCGGCTGGTCCAGTTCACCCAGCAACTGGCGACGCTGCTAGGCGCGGGCCAGCCGCTGGACCGCTCGCTGACGATCCTGCTGGAGCTGCCCGAGGACGACAAGGCCAGGCGCACCATCGCCGACGTGCGCGATGCGGTGCGCGGCGGTGCCCCCCTGTCGGCTGCGCTGGAGCGCCAGCACGGCACCTTCTCGCGCCTGTACGTCAACATGGTGCGCGCGGGCGAAGCCGGCGGCAGCATGCACGAAACCCTGCAGCGCCTGGCCGATTACCTGGAGCGCAGCGCGGCGCTGCGCGGCCGGGTCATCAACGCCATGATCTATCCGGCGATCCTGGTGGTGGTGGTCGGCTTCGCCCTGTTGTTCCTGATGGGCTTCGTGGTGCCGCAGTTCGCGCAGATGTACGAGAGCCTGGACGTGACCCTGCCGTGGTTCACCCGTATCGTGCTCGGCGTGGGCCTGCTGGTGCGCGACTGGTGGCTGCTGCTGGTGCTGGCCCCGGGCGTGCTGCTGCTGTGGTTCGACCGCAAGCGCCGCGACCCGGTGTTCCGCGACCGCTTCGATGCCTGGGTGCTGCAGCGCAAGCTGGTCGGGCCGCTGCTGGCCAAGCTGGAGACCGCAAGGCTGGCGCGCACCCTGGGCACGCTGCTGAAGAACGGCGTGCCGCTGCTGGCCGCGCTGGGCATCTCCCGCAACGTGCTGGGCAACCGCGCCCTGGCCGCGGACGTCGACCAGGCCGCCGAGGACGTCAAGAACGGCCACGGCCTGTCGGTGTCGCTGGGCAAGGGCAAGCGCTTCCCGCGGCTGGCGATGCAGATGATCCAGGTGGGCGAGGAGTCCGGCGCCCTCGACCACATGCTGCTGAAGGCGGCCGACACCTTCGAACAGGAAACCGCGCAGGCCATGGACAGGATGCTGGCCGCCCTGGTCCCGGTGGTCACGTTGGTATTGGCAGCGGTGGTGGCGATGGTCATCATTGCCGTGCTGGTGCCGCTGTACGACCTGGCCGGCGCGATCAGCTGAATCCCCCCAACGGAAGACACGATGCGAACCAGATCCTCAGCCACGAAATTGCCCCGGCGCGGGCGCCAGGCCGGTTTCACCCTCATGGAAATCATCGTGGTGGTGATTCTGATCGGCGGCATCGTCGCCTTCGCCGCCACCCGCATCCTCGGCAATGCCGACCGGGCCAAGGTCCGGCTCGCCCAGGCCCAGGTGCAGACCGTGGCCGAGAAGATCCAGCAGTACGAAATGGACACCGGCAGCCTGCCCAATTCCCTGGACGACCTGGTCACCGCGCCGGGCAACGCCGGCGGCTGGCTCGGTCCCTACGCCAAGCCGGCCGAGCTCAAGGATCCGTGGAACCGCGCCTACGAATATCGGGTCCCGGGCGATGGCGCGGCGTTCGACCTGCTCAGCCTGGGCAAGGATGGACAGCCCGGCGGCGACAGCGTGAGCGCCGATATCAAGTACCAGCAGTAAGCCGCGATGGAGCGT
Source organism: Lysobacteraceae bacterium (assembly GCA_004173415.1). GTDB lineage: Bacteria > Pseudomonadota > Gammaproteobacteria > Xanthomonadales > Xanthomonadaceae > Pseudoxanthomonas_A. Next base: position 604 of record SEHC01000285.1, on the reverse strand, counting down.
GTCATGCACGCGAGCGGCAGGCGCAGGGTGGGCGGTTTCACCCTGCTGGAGATCCTGGTGGTGATGGCGCTGATCGCCTTCGCCACCACCCTGGCGGCCGTGGCGTTCACCGGTGGCATGGACGGCATGCGGCTGCGATCCAGCTCCAAGGAAATCGCCTCGCAGCTGCGCTACGCGCGTGCCCAGGCGATCGTCACCGGAATCCCGCAGCGGTTCCTGATAGATCCGGCCGGCCATCGCTGGGAAGGCGCCAACCAGCGCCGCGGCACCATTCCCGACAGCCTGCGCATAGAGTTCACCGGTGCGCGCGAGGCCGGCGCCCGCGCCGGCGAAGGCGGCATCCTGTTCTTCGCCGATGGCGCGTCCACCGGCGGGCGGATCCGGTTGCAGGCCCGGCGCGCGGTCTCGCGCATCGACGTGGGCTGGCTGACCGGCGAAGTGAAGTTGTCGCGAGGAAGCGTGGAGGCGCCGCCATGAGCCGCGCACGCGGCTTCATGCTGATCGAGGTGATCGTGGCCTTCGCCCTGTTGGCCCTGGCCCTGACCTTCCTGCTGGGCGCCCTTTCCAGCGCCAGCCGCCAGGTGCGCACCGCCGACAGTGCCGG
>SEHC01000654.1 GCA_004173415.1 Lysobacteraceae bacterium | reverse complement strand
GGCGGCAACGCCATGCAGATCGCCGAGGCCGCCCAGCGCGCCGGGGTCCGCGACCTGCGCCAGTCGGCCCTGCTCAAGGTCCGCAACGGCCTGACCAGCCTGGCCGAGATCAACCGCGTCACCAAGGACTGAGCCGACTCCGGTAGGAGCGGGCCATGCCCGCGACCTGCCAATCCCTGTAGGAGCGGGCCATGCCCGCGACCTGCCAATCCCTGTAGGAGCGGGCCATGCCCGCGACCCGCGATCCTCGTAGAAGCGGGCCTCGCCCGCGACCCGCCAGGCCTTGTAGGAGCGGGCCATGCCCGCGACCGTGCGCCGGGACTATCGGGCAGCTGCCGGGGGCTTGTTTCCAAACCCTGCGGCGCGTCACAGTGGCAAATACCGCTGGCGGCCATTACCGGCTAACATGCGGGACACATGTTCCGGCGTGGGGATGCCGGTAGGGGTTAACGCTATGGCTATCACTCGTTCCGCCGCCAAGACCGCCACGCCCGCCAACACGCCGCTTCCGGTGTTCGTGTGGGAGGGCAACGACAAGCGCGGCGTCAAGATGAAGGGCGAACAGCAGTCGAAGAACGTGAATTTCCTGCGCGCCGAACTGCGCCGCCAGGGAATCACCCCGACTGTGGTCAAGCCCAAGCCCAAGCCGCTGTTCGGCCAGGCCGGCAAGCCGGTCACGCCCAAGGAAATCGCCTTCTTCAGCCGCCAGATGGCGACCATGATGAAGTCCGGCGTGCCCATCGTGCAGTCGCTGGAGATCATTGGCAGCGGCCACAAGAACCCGCGCATGTCCAAGATGGTGGGCGCGATCCGCGCCGACGTGGAAGGCGGCGCTTCCCTGCACGAGGCGATCAGCAAGTTCCCGGTCCAGTTCGACGAGCTGTACCGCAACCTGGTGCATGCCGGCGAAGGCGCCGGTGTACTGGAGACGGTGCTCGACACCATCGCCAACTACAAGGAAAACCTCGAGACCCTGAAGGGCAAGATCAAGAAGGCCCTGTTCTACCCGGCCATGACCAT
>SEHC01000284.1 GCA_004173415.1 Lysobacteraceae bacterium | reverse complement strand
CGACCTTGTCCGGATGGCCTTCGGAGACCGATTCGGAGGTGAAGAGGTAGTTGGACATTCGGCTTATATCCCTTGATCGAGATGAAAAGATGGGTGCGCATGATACACGCCCCGGGTCGAGCGTGCATTGTGCCGGGTCCGGCTGGGCAATGGCGTTAAGGCAGGCGCTGGCGCCCCTGATTCGGAGCCGGGGTTGGGCCAATGGCTGTTCCTGCCGCCGCAGTGTGCGCATCGGCTCGTAGTGCGGCCGCGGCGGATTCAATGGCCGCGGCCGCACTGGGATACCCGGGGACGCTTGCTAGCATGACGGCATGGATTCCCTTTCCCAGATCGTCCTCGGCGGCGCGGTCGCCGCCGCCATCGCCCCGTCCGGGCACCGGCGTGCCGCACTTCTCGCCGGCGCGGTCCTGGGCACCTTGCCCGACCTCGATTCACTGCCCTTGATGCTGCTCACCGACGATCCGGTGTCGTTGATGACCCTGCACCGGAGCCTGAGCCATTCCCTGTTCGTGCTGCCGCTGGTGGGCTGGCTGCTATGGTGGCTGTTCAAGCGTCGCGGCCGGCGCGTGGCCGAAGCGCCGGGGCGCTGGTTCTGGGCGATCCAGCTGGCGCTGTTCACCCATCCGCTGCTCGATGCCTTCACCGTGTACGGCACCCAGCTGCTGTGGCCATTGCCGATGCCGCCGGTGATGTGGTCCAGCGTGTTCATCATCGACCCGCTGTACACGGTCTGGCTGCTGCTGGCCTGCATCGTCGCCTGGTTCGCGCGGGGTGCACGGCTGGCCCAGCACGCACTGGTCGCCGGGCTGGCGTTGAGCAGCGCATACCTGGGCTGGTCGCTGCTGGCCAAGGGCCTGGTCGAGCGCGAGGCCGATCGTGCGCTGGCGGCGATCGGGCTGGACCAGGCGCCGCGCTTCTCGGTGCCGATGCCGCTCAACACCCTGCTGTGGCGCGTGGTGGCGATGACGCCCGATGGCTATGTGATCGGCGATCGTTCGCTGGCGGCCGATCGGGGCCCCATGGAATTCCGGGGCTATCGTTCCAACGTGCAGGCGCTGGCCGAGGCGCGTGGGCTCCGCTCGGTGCGGCGCCTGGGTTGGTTCAACCGTGGCTTCATGCGCGCACGGGTGGAGCAGGGCACGCTGGTGCTGAGCGACCTGCGGATGGGGCTTGAACCCGACTACGCCTTCAGTTTCGCCGTCGCCACCCGCCACGGCGCGCGCTGGCTCGCCATCCCGCCGCGCCAGTTGCGGTCAGCCTATCGGCCGCCGGTGGCGTCCGGTGGCTGGCGCGATGCGCTGGGCGAGTTGTGGCGCAGGATATGGAATCCGGCGCAGGTGGACACGGCCGGCCATGCGCCAGGCACCGCAGCGCCCGCGCTGGCCTGCAGGCCAGCGGCGACGCCTACCCTGTCCCCGACCGCAGCCCGGTGCTGATCATGCGAGCCAGCGAGCCCCGCCTGTGCTGAAAATCGGCGGGGCGGTGGCAGGCATGTTCACGGCGCACTGGCGAGTTCGTTCGCGGGCCCGGCCTTCCGGCTGGCTACCCGGGTGGTGTCCTGGTTGTAGAGCTCGATCCTGCGCCCGGCCATCAGGTCGTTGTAACGCTCTTCGCCCAGCGCGTTGCGGAACTGTTTTTCGGCGCGGTTGTAGGTGATGCGGTATTCGCCATAGCCGCTGCGCGGCCCGACCACCATGCGCACGCGTTGCGGAGTCAGGCCGGTTTCGTCGGCCAGTTGCCTGACGGTGATCTGCTCGTCGAACGAAACGGCCGGGACGCTCGGCAGTGTGACGGTGGAATCCTGCGCGAAAGCCGGCGCGGCGACGGCGGCGAGCAGGGTCAGTGCCAGCATGTTGGTTCTCATGACGCTCTCCTGGATTGGGTCCATCCGTGGAAGGGGTTGCGGCGGCATTGCGGCCGGGTATGCATTCCGTGGGGAGGAGGGGGAATTGCACCCTTGGGCTTGTGGATGCCGGCGCGGTTCCGCCGACACGCCCACCTTGCGCTCGCGGTCGTTCCGAAACGAGTGCCGGAAAGCATCGTGACCGATGACGCATCCCAACCGACAATCAAGGCAAAGCCGCAGGTAAAGGAAACGTTGCGGGCTCCGTCGGTCAGTAGACGATCGCGCGGGCCTGGACGAAGGAATAGAAGAACACCGCGTCGGGATCGTTCTGCACCTGGTGCATTTCCCGGCGCACGCCTTCGACCACTTCGTTGCCGACCTTGCCCGCTTCGAGCAGCTGGTCGGCGGCAGAGAGCAGCAGTTCCTGCCAGAAGCCGATCATGGCCTTGCGTCGCGCGGGCTCGCGATTGTCCAGGTGGAAGGTCTTGATCCGCGTGCTGACGTCGCGGAAACCGCCGGCGAGCAGCAGGTTGCCGAGCTTGGCGCCGATGAACGGATCGCCGCCGCTTTCGATCTGGAAGTCGTTGAAGGCCATCCAGTAGCGCCACACGTTCGGGGAATACGGGTCGAGCAGGAACGAGGCGTTCATGACCTCGGTCAGGTACACCGGCGAGCCGGGCGAGAGCACGCGGCGCACTTCGCTCAGCACGCGGGCCGGCGAGGGCACGTGTTCCAGCACCCAGCACAGGAAGGCGGCATCGAAGCTGCGCGGGCCGAACGGCAGATCGGTGGCGTCGGCCTGCTGCAGCAGGTAGCGGTCCCGCAGCCACGGCATCGCGCCAAGCCGGCGGCCGGCAGCCTGCAGCTGGGCCTGGCTGAGGTCCACGCAGGTCGCATGCAGTTGCGGGAAGCGACGCAGCAGGATCTCGGTCTGCGCGCCCACGCCGCTGCCCACTTCCAGCAGCCGCTGCGCGCCGCTGTAGTCGATGTCGTGGAAGATCGTGGTCTCGGCGATCTGCGCCTGTTTGACCAGGCGTGCCTGCTCGATTTCCGAGAAGCCGTGCAGGTACGGGAATTCGCTGGTGCCGGGAGTTTCGCTCATCGCACATCTCCGGTAATGCGCAGGGTGGGGCGCCTGCGGGCACGCAGCCGGCGCGGGCCGGCGCGCGGAGTTCAGGCCGCGGCCGACAGTCCGGGATCCACGCCGGCAACCAGTGCGTCGAAATAATCCCGGGTCAGGCGCATCTGCTCGTCGGCGGTTTCGGCACGGTTGACAACTGCGCGGAAGGCCGCGCGCTGTTCCTCGCTGTGTTCCGCCGGCCCTGCGCGGCGCGGCCGACCAGCACCGCGTCGGCGCCGGTGGCCTGCAGCACGAAGGCGGCCTTGTGCGGCGAATCCACATCGCCGTTGGCCATGACCGGGATGCGCAAGGCCGTCTTGATCGCCGCCACCATCTCGTATTCGGCCACGCCGGTGTACTGCTGGTCGCGGGTGCGTCCATGCACGGCCAGGGCGGCGATGCCGGCCGCCTCGGCGATCCGCGCGACCTGCAGGCCGTTGCGATTCCGCGCATCCCAGCCGGTGCGGATCTTCAGGGTCACCGGCACGTCGACCGCGGCGACCACCGCCTCAAGGATCCGCCCCACCAGCGCCTCGTCCCGCATCAGCGCCGAACCCGCCCACGCGTTGCATACCTTCTTCGCCGGGCAGCCCATGTTGATGTCGATGATCTGCGCGCCGTGATCGACGTTGTAGCGCGCTGCGTCGGCCAGCACCCGCGGCTCGGTGCCGGCGATCTGTACGCTGACCGGGGCTGGTTCGCCGACATGGTCCATGCGTTGCAGGGATTTGCGGGTCTGCCACAGGCGGGGATCGCCGGTGGTCATTTCCGAGACCGCCAAGCCGGCGCCCAGCTGTTTGCACAACTGGCGGAACGGCTTGTCCGTGACCCCCGCCATCGGGGCCAGGACCAGGGGTGGGTCGATGTCGTAAGGGCCGATCCGCATCGCCGCATTGTAGTGCGTTGGCGCGCCAGTCCCTTTCCGGGACGGGACTGGGGACGCGCGGGCGGCTGCCGGGCGCGGGTGGCGGCGTGGCCCCCCGCGCCGGCTGGATCAGCCGATGAAGCGGGCGTTGACCTCGGCCAGCCGCGGCATCGAGGGCGCGGCGCCGGCGCGCTCGGTGGAGAGCGCGGCATAACGGTTGGCGAAGCGCACGTGCTCGGAAAAGGCCAGGCTGCGGTCGGCGGCCAGCGAAGCGGCCAGCGCGCCGTTGAAGGCATCGCCGGCGCCGGTGCTGTCGACCGCCTCGGCCGGTTCGGCGGCCATCCGGTAGTAGGGCTTGGCGTCGCCGCGCAGGGCGTCGTCGGGATGCGACACGAATACCCCGGCCGACCCCAGGGTCACCACCACGCTGCCATGCGCAAGCAGTTCGCGGCACAGGGCATGCAGGCTGGCGCCATCATTGATGGCCACGTCGTCCGGTTCGATACGGCCGCCAATATGGCGCGAGACCAGCGCCGCGAACTCGGTTTCGTTGGGTGTGATCAGGTCGGCCAGGGCCAGTAGTTCGCCGCTGGTCGGCGCATTGGCCGGGGCCGGATTCAATACGGTGGTGGCCCGGGCGGCGCGGGCCAGGCCGAGCGCGGCGATGATGCTGTCGACCGGCGACTCCAACTGCGCCAGCAGCACGTCCGCGCCACTGATCGCGGCCTGGTGCGCGGCCACGAAATCCACGCTCAGTTCCGCATTGGCGCCAGCGCCGACGACGATGCTGTTGCGGCCGCGCGCATCGACGTAGATGCCGGCGGTGCCGGTGGGTTGGCCGGCCAGCAACGCATCCAGCCCGATCCCGTCGGCCGCAGCCAGCGAACGTGCCAGGGCTCCGCCTGGGTCGTCGCCCAGCGCGCACAGGAAGCGGGTGCTGGCCCCCGCCCGCGACGCGGCCACCGCCTGGTTGAAGCCTTTGCCGCCTGCGCTGGTCGCATAGCTGCCGGCGATGGTCGCACCGGCGGCCGGCAGCGTCTCGCAATGCCAGACATGGTCGACGTTGAAGGAACCCACCACCACTGCGCTACCCATGGGCTTATCCAAAATGAGACAACACGCCGGCGATGGTCGCGGTCATCAGGGTGGCGATGGTGCCGCCGAGCACCGCGCGCAGGCCGAAGCGGGCAAGGTCGGACCGGCGCTCGGGCGCCAGTCCGCCGATGCCGCCGATCTGGATGGCGATCGAGCTGAAATTGGCGAAGCCGCACAGCGCATAGGTCGCGATCAGCTTGCCTTCGGTCGACAGCGACACGCCGGCGACCTTGCCGTTGACGATGTCGGCCAACTGCAGGTAGGCGACGAATTCATTGATCACCACCTTCTGCCCGATCAGCGAGCCGACCGTGGTCGCGTCCTGCCACGGCACGCCGATCACCCAGGCGATCGGCGCCAGCAGGTAGCCGAAGATCAGGGAAAGATCGGTAGGCCTGCCGAGCATCGCCTGCAAGCCGGTGAGTTCGCCGATCCAGGTCAGCGGCCAGTTGATCAGTGCGATCAGGGCGATGAAGGCCAGCAGCATCGCGCCGATGTTCAGGGCCAGGCGCAAGCCGTCGCCGGCGCCGGCCGCGGCGGCATCGATCAGGTTGCTGGAGGTCTTTTCCACTTCCATTTTGACCGTGCCCCGGGTCAGCGGGGTGCCGGTCTCGGGGATCAGGATCTTGGCGATCACCAGGGTTGCCGGCGCGGCCATGATCGAGGCGGCCAGCAGGTGCTTGGCGTAGAACGCCTGCTGGGCCGGATCGCCGCCGCCGAGCATGCCCACGTAGGCCGCCAGCACGCCGCCGGCGATATGGGCCATGCCGCCGATCATCATCGTGATCAGTTC
>SEHC01000283.1 GCA_004173415.1 Lysobacteraceae bacterium | reverse complement strand
CGCGCGCCTGGAGAAGGTCGAACGCGACCGCGCCCTGTCGGCCGAGCGCAACGCCCAGGCGCGGTCGCAGGAACTGCAGGCGCAGGCCCGGCAGATCGTCGAGCAGAACAAGCTCCGGCACGAAGGCGAGATCGCCTACGCGTTCACCGACCAGGGCGTGATCCGGAACGTGCTGGTCAACCAGACCGTGCGCGCGCAGCTGGCCGTGGGCAACCTGGTCATCGTCCGGCACGCGGAGGGCTACGCCCTGATCCCGCGCCTACCCGCCGACCAGGTCCTTGCCCGCGATGCCTCCATGGTGGTGCTGGATCACGGCACCCCCGGTGCGAAAGGCGACGACAACGGCACCGACGACGACTGGTACAGCCGGTTCAAGGTCCCCGACGACCTGGTCTGGTAGCGCCACCCGCGACGCATTCGCGATTTGCGTCGCTCCAGGGAGGAGCACGGTTGTAACGGTTGCAGGAGCGACGCAATCGCGAAGCCGGGAGATCCGGGCTCTCCACAACCGCGGCAATCAGGCAATGCGTGCTTCGCGACTCACCTCGCTCTGAGAGTGCCAGCCCGGACGGTCTGACACGCCGCACGCGGCCGATCACGAGCAGCAGCCGCACACCAGGTCCAGGCCCAAAGGCCCCAACGAGGCACGAGGACCCGCCCCGTCATGGCGAATCAGCACCCCCGCTCAGCTCTCGCGTTCCGCCTGCGGCTGCGAGCGATACGCCGACGGTCGCTTCTGCGCCACCATCGGGAACGTCGCGCCGCCGTGGTACGTCACGGTTCCGCACATGAAGTCGCCCTTGGCCGAGAGCCTTCCGTTGAAGGTGACATCGCCCTCGGCGGAGGCGACCACCATCTCGATGCGGCTGCCGGTCAGCGTGATCCTGCGCAGCACCACCGGCGCGGTCCGCACGGGCACCAGCGCGCCGCCGTACTCGGCGCCGACGTAGCCGATGGACAGGACCCCGAAGCTTGGCGCCCCCTGCGGAGCCATCAGGAAGTCCCAGTTGCCGTGCAGGTTCGGCGCCTCGCCGCCTGCGACCTCGGGGCCCGCGTCGCAGGTCATGGCGATGGATGCCGCCGGCGGTGCCGCATGGACAGCAGGCGCGGCAAGGGCGGCGGCAAGGGCGAGCATGATCAAAGGTCTCATCTTCGTTTCTCCGGGCAGGTCAGGCTTCAAGTCGATCGGCGTGCGCGTGGCACGATCTCCCACGTCTGCGGGCAGTGCCGTGCAAGTGTCGAAGAACAACACCACGCCGCCACCTGCCAGAAGGCACTTTCGATCATCGAAGCCAAAAAGGGGTCAGGGTGGACTACCCCCACCTGACCCTATTTCTTGCCGGCGACGCGCGCCGCGAATGGAAGAGCCCGGTCGAATTCGTGCTTGAAGTGTCGGAGGCGCGGATCTGCGACGGCGTGCATTTCCGCAGCTCCACCGAAGTGGCGCGGGAGATGGGGCGCAAGGTCGGCGAACTGTCGGCGGCCCGGCTCCTGCCGCCGCCGCCGGACGGGCCGGGGGCCTCGCTGCTGCGACCCTGACTGGAGTACTGTCGGGCCTCGATTCGCTGACAAGGTAAGCGCGATGTCCTCGGACCCGTTGATTGCGGTGGCCACCGACGCCCTGCGTGGGGTGGTCCAGGCGGCCTTGCCCGCCGGCAGCGTGGTCTGCATCGGGCCGCCCCTGCCGGGCGAGGTGCAACTGCCGGGGCTGTCGCTGCACCTGTACCGGATCGGGGTGATGCCGCTGGTGCGCGCGGTGCCGGTGCTGGGCGCCAATGGCCGGCGGATGCGCCCGGAGATCGGCCTGCAGCTGGATTACCTGCTCAGCGGGCTGGGCGGCGAGGCGCTGGAGGAACTCGGCCTGCTGGGCAGGGCGCTGCAGGCCCTGTCCGATTCGCCGGTGCGCGCGCGCGCGTCCCTGGCCGCGCTGGTGTCGCAGCCCGAGCGCCTGGAGGCGGTGGGGCCGGGGTCGCTGGGCATCCAGTGGCGGGTGCTGGACCTGCCGGTGGAGCAGGCGTCGGCGGTCTGGCTGGCCAGCGGCATGCGCCAGCGCGGTGGCCTGTTCTGCCGGGCCGAGACGGTGTGGCGGGCGTTGCCCGACTGAGATCCGCCGGAAACCTTCCACGCCACCGGGAGGTGCGTGGCCGCCACGGAATGAACCCGGCGTTGGAGAGGCGCATGACCCACGACGACTTCGAACCCCTCCTGGCCCGTGCCCATGCGCACGCCGGCGACTTCCTCCGCGAACTGCCGCAACGCTTCGTCGGCGCCCGCGCCGGTCGCGCGGAAATGATCGGCGCGCTGGACCGGCCGCTGGCGCAATCCGGCGAAGACGCCGCGGCGGTGCTCGACCTGCTGGCCAGCCAGGCCGCGCGCGGCGCCTCGGCGTGCGCGGCGCCGCGCTATTTCGGCTTCGTGATCGGCGGTTCGCTGCCGGTGGCGCTGGCCGCCGACTGGCTGGTCTCGACCTGGGACCAGAACGCCGGCATCCACGTGATCTCGCCGCTGGCCGCGGCGCTGGAGGAAATCGCCGCGCGCTGGCTGCTGGAACTGTTCGACCTGCCGCGCGACAGCGGCGTCGGTTTCGTCACCGGCTGCCAGATGGCCCACTTCACCTGCCTGGCCGCGGCCCGCCATGGCGTGTTGCGCAGGGCGGGGTGGGACGTGGAAGTCGACGGCCTGCAGGGTGCGCCGCGGATCCACGTGGTCGCCTCGGACCAGGCCCACGTCACCATCGACGTGGCGCTGCGTTACCTGGGCCTGGGCACGCGGGCGCGGGTCCACGTCGAATCCGACGCCCAGGGCCGCCTGCGCGCCGACCGCCTGGCCGAGGTGCTGCCGACCCTGCAGGGCCCGGTCATCGTCTGCGCGCAGGCCGGCAACGTGAACTCGGGCGCCTTCGATCCCTTGCGCGAAATCGCCGCAATCACGCATGCCCACAATGCCTGGATGCACGTCGACGGCGCCTTCGGCCTGTGGGCGCGGACCAGCGCCGACGCCGGCCTGCGCGCCAGCGCCGACGGCATCGAGCTGGCCGACTCCTGGGCCACCGATGCGCACAAGTGGCTCAACGTGCCCTACGACAGCGGCGTGGCCCTGGTGCGCCATGTCGAGGACCACCGCGCGGCGATGACCACCACCGCGGCCTACCTGATCCAGACCGGCGGCGCCGAACGCGACGCGGTCGACTGGTGCCCCGAGTTCTCGCGCCGCGCCCGCGGCATCCCGGTGTACGCGGCGCTGCGCGCGCTGGGCCGCGACGGCGTCGCCGACCTGATCGACCGCTGCTGCGCGCGGGCGCGCCAGTTCGCGACCCTGCTGTCGGTCGAACCCGGGGTGGCGATCCTCAACGAGGCGGTGCTCAACCAGCTGCTGGTGCGTTTCGGCGACGACGATGCGATCACCCGCCAGGTCATCGAAGGCGTGCAGGCCGACGGCACCTGCTGGGCCAGCGGCACCAC
>SEHC01000282.1 GCA_004173415.1 Lysobacteraceae bacterium | reverse complement strand
CGGCCGATGCGGCCGAAGCCATTGATGCCCACCTTGATCGCCATTGCCTGGAACTCCTGGATAGAACGTACTGGGTTGAATGGAACAGGATTGGCGATTTTAGCCGATCCGCCCTCGCCAGGGGCGCCCCCGGCCCAGCCCCGGGGCCATGCACAGCGGTCCGCGAGCAGACTTGATCATTCTCAAACGGGCGTTTGGACAAGAGGCGGAAAATCGCCCCAACGGGTGATCGTCACCCCAAGGAGAGCAACGAAATGACCAATAGCCACAGCCCCATCGCCCTGGGACTCGCCCTTGCCCTGGCCGGCCTCGCCACGCCCGCCCTGGCCCAGTCAGCCGGCGACTGGACCCTCGGCGTGGGCGTGCACCAGGTGAACCCGAAGTCCGGCAACGGCGCCCTCGCCGGCGGCACCCTGGCGGTGGACGTCGACAGCGACATCAAGCCGACCATCACCTTCGAATATTTCGTGCGCGACAACCTCGGCATCGAGGTGCTGGCCGCGCTGCCGTTCAAGCACGACATCGCCATCGACGGGCTGGGCACCGTGGGCAGCACCAAGCACCTGCCGCCGGTGGTTTCGCTGCAATACCACTTCAATGGCGGTGGCAAGGTCTCGCCCTTCGTCGGCGCGGGCATCAACTACACCACGTTCTTCAGCGAGGACACCCAGGGCGCGCTGGCGGCCAGCAAGCTCAAGCTCGATGATTCATGGGGCCTGGCCGCGCACGCGGGCGTGGATTTCGCCATGGGCCAGCGCGGCGCGCTGCGCGTCGACGTACGCTGGGCCGACATCGACACCAAGGTAGAGCTGGATGGCGCCGGCATCGGCACGGTCAACATCGATCCTCTGGTCTACGGCGCGGCCTACGTGCTGAAGTTCTGATCCTTGCCCAAGCGTCGCGGTCATGCCGGCTAGAATGGCCGGCATGACCCGACTCCTGTTGCTGCTGATGCTCCCCGCCCTGCTGTTGCCGGCGCCCGCCCGGGCCTGGAGCGCACAGGGCCACCGCCTGGTCGCCGCACTGGCCGAGGCCCAACTCACTCCGCGTGCGCTCTCCGACGTCGCCATGTTGCTGGCCGTGGAAAGCGAGCCCACCCTGGCCGGCGTGGCCACCTGGGCCGACGACCTGCGTCGCAGCGACGCCGATGCATTCAAGCGCACGGCCTCGTGGCACTACGTCAATTTCCCGTCCGGCACCTGCGCCTACCGCCCCGAACGCGACTGCCCCGACGGCAATTGCGTGATCGGCCAGATCGAGCGTCAGCGCGCGATCCTTGCCGACCGCCGCCTGCCGGTGGCCCAGCGCCGCGATGCGCTCAAGTTCCTGGTCCACCTGGTCGGCGACGTGCACCAGCCACTGCACGCGGGCAATCGTCCGGACAAGGGCGGCAATGGCTTCCAGGTCAGCCTGCGTACCGACCTCAAGCCCGAGGCCTATGCGCAGAAGGACTACGTCGACGGAATCATGGGCACCAACCTGCATTCGGTCTGGGACTACTACCTGTTCGCATCGACCCGCCTGTCGCTGCCCGGCTATGCCGCGCGCCTGGGCATGCAAACAGGGACGTCGAAGGTCCCGACCCGGTCTGCGGACCCGGCCGCATGGGCCACCGGATCCTGCAAGCTGCTGGATGCGCGCCAGGTCTATCCGAGGTCGCACCGGATGGACAGCCGCTACCTGGACTCACAGCGTCCGCTGGCCGAGCAGCAGGTGCAGCTGGCAGCGCGGCGACTGGCGGAGCTGCTCAACACCGCGCTTGACCACCAGTAACGCATGAAGCCCTGGAGCAATCGATGACTGCCTACGCTGTCGCGCTGATACGCGAAACCCGATTTGGCGACGGGATCAGGGAATACCTGCAACGCATCGATGACACCCTGGCGCCTTTCTCCGGCAAGTACCGGGTGCATGGTGGTCCATACCAACCGCTTGAGGGCGCATGGGCCGGGGATCTGGTCGTCATCGAGTTTCCCTCGATGGCCGAGGCCCGGGACTGGTATGAATCGGACGCGTACAAGGCAATTCGTTCCCTGCGCATGGAGCACACGCGCGGCGACCTGTTCCTGGTTCAGGGCGTAGCCGAGGGCCATAAAGGCGCGGACCTGCTCGGCTGAGAGGCTGTCCGCGTCCAGATGACCATCCAATCCGCAGCGCGTCGCGGATCGGTTTCAACCGGGGTCGGGCCCGGCCCCAGGGTTCCGCACGCGCCTCCACAAACAGCGCTCGACGCAATGCGACTCGCCTGCCTCGAGGCGCATTAAATAGCGGCAATTCCCTGTTTCGACGCAGCGCTTGCCATCATGTGTCGCAGCCGAGCCGCCAGTCCGATACCTGAAGCGGACCCTTGGAGTTTTTCCCGGAAGCGTATATTTGCCACTCCGCCTCGCGAAAAGAACCGGCCCAGGTGACACGCGCCATGCGACCCAGCGTCCATCCATTGCATCACCCCGACACCGGCACCTGGAGCTATGTCGTGGCCGATCCGCAGACAGGGGTGGCGGCGATCATCGATCCGGTGCTGGACTTCGAGGCCAAGGCCGCGCGCATCGCCACCACCTCGGCGCAGGCCTTGCTGGCCATCGCCGGCGAACATGGCTACCAGGTGCGCTGGCTGCTGGAAACCCATGCCCACGCCGACCACCTGTCGGCCGCGGACTGGCTGAAGGGCGAGCTTCCCGGCGCCGTCCTGGCCATTGGCGCCGGCATCCGCCAGGTGCAGGCGACTTTCGCCGCGCGCCTGGACCCGGATGGCGCGATCGCCACCGACGGTTCGCAGTTCGACCGCCTGTTCGCCGACGACGAGGCGTTCGCGATCGGCTCGCTGCAGGCCCGGGCCATCCCGGTGCCGGGGCATACCCGCGACAGCCTGGCCTACCTGATCGGCGACGCGCTGTTCACCGGCGACTCGTTGTTCATGCCCGATGCGGGCAGCGCGCGTTGCGACTTCCCCGGCGGCGATGCAGCGACCCTGTACCGGTCCATCCACCGCCTCTACGACAGCCTGCCCGGGGACACCCGGGTGTTCGTCTGCCACGACTATGGCCCGGGCGGGCGCGCGGCGGCCTGCGAGACCAGCATCGACGAGCAACGGCGGTCCAACATCCACCTGCACGACGGAATCGGCGAAGCCGAATTCGTGGCCCTGCGCACCGCGCGCGACGCGACCCTGGCCATGCCCGCCCTGATCCTGCCGTCGCTGCAGGTCAACCTGCGTGGCGGCGCGCTGCGACCCTGCTGTATGCCGGGCTCGGCCGCATCGCCGGGATCAGCGGCCTGCTCAACCAGGCGATCGAACAACGCGGCGATCGCGGCTGGCGGATCGCGTTCCTGCTCTCGCTGATGCTCGGCTCCGCGTTGTGGTTTGCGTTCGGGGTCGGCGTGCCCGCGCCACGCGACGACTTCCCGCTGGGTTGGTTGATCGCCTCGGGACTGCTGGTCGGCTTCGGCACTCGCCTCGGCAATGGCTGCACCAGCGGCCACGGCGTCTGCGGGCTGGCGCGGCTGTCCAGGCGTTCGCTGGCCGCGGTGCTGGTGTTCATCGCCAGCGGCATGGCTACCGTCTACGCGCTGCGCCACCTGGCCGGGGGCATCGCATGAAGCCCATGGCGATCGCTTCCGGCGCCGGCCTGCTGTTCGGCCTGGGCCTGGCCGTTTCCGGCATGACCGATCCGGACAAGATCCTGAACTTCCTCGATGTCGCCGGCTCCTGGGATCCTTCGCTTGCCCTGGTGATGGGCGCGGCGCTGGCGGTCAGCACCCCCGGCTTCGCCTGGTTGCGGCGGCGCGGACGCAGTTTCAGCGGTGCGCCGCTGGCCCCGGCGCCATCGCCGCGCGTGGATGCGCGCCTGCTGGTGGGTAGCACGCTGTTCGGCATCGGCTGGGGCATCGCCGGGTACTGCCCGGGCCCGGCGCTGGCCAACCTGGTCCGGTTCACGCCGGAAGCCCTGGTGTTCGTCGGCGCCCTGCTCGCAGGCTCCCTGCTCTGCCGCAAGCTGCTGCCCTGGCCATGAGCCGCACCTGCTTTCGCATTGCACTGGTCGCCCTGGCCGTGTTGCTGCCAACCCTGGCGGGCACGACACCTGGCGAGACCAGTCCGCACCAGCATGCCTCGTCGCCCCAGCCTGGGTCACAGGCTTCGCCGATTGCGATCCCGATCGACGCCGCGACGCTGGCGCGGATGCCTCGGCAGAAGATCGCCGCCACCGTGCAGGACTCCACCCTGCACTGCGAGGGCGTTGCCGTGGCCGATCTGTTGCGCGCCAGCGGCGTGCTCAGCGCCGAAGCCCTGGAGGGCGCGGGCCTGGCGAATTACGTACTGGTCACCGGGCGCGACGGGGGCCGGGTCGTGTATTCACTGGCCGAACTGGACCCCTCGCCGGGCAGGCCCGCGGTACTGCTGGTGGATCGTTGCGAGGGCCGGCCGCTGGGCGCCGGGACCGGTCCGCTGCGAATGATCGCGCCCGCCGATTCGCGGAGCGGGCGCTGGGTGAGGCAAGTCCACTCCATCACCGTGGTAGGCGCGCCATGAGCATGACCCGTGCGCTGCTTTTCATCTGCGCGATGCTGCTCTCTGCCCTCGCCCCCGCCGCTGTTGCGGCCGATGCGCCGGCACCGCTGACCGTGTTCGCCGCCGCCAGCCTCAAGGAATCGATGGATGCAGCGGCCGCCGCCTACGAGACGGCGACCGGGCAAGCGGTGCGCGTGTCCTATGCGGCCAGTTCGGCGCTGGCCAGGCAGATCGAACAGGGCGCCCCGGCCGACGTCATCGTTTCGGCGGACCGCGACTGGATGGACTACCTGCACCGACGCAGGCTGATCGACACCGCCAGCCGCCGCGACCTGCTCGGCAACAGCCTGGTGATGGTGGCCCCGCGCGCGGCCAATCCGGCGCCCATCGCGCTGCGCCCGGGCGCCGACCTGCTGCCCCGGCTGGGAAGCAAGGGAAGGCTTGCGCTGGCACTGACCGCCAGCGTGCCGGCCGGCAAATACGCGAAGGCCTCGTTCACCTCGCTGGGCATGTGGCCCGCGCTGCAAGCGCGCGTGGC
>SEHC01000281.1 GCA_004173415.1 Lysobacteraceae bacterium | reverse complement strand
CGGCGACAATGGGCCATGGCCAAGAAACCCGGCAAGGATAAAGCAAACAGCACCGGCACGATCGCGCAGAACAAGCGCGCGCGCCACGAGTACCACCTCGAGGAGCATTACGAGGCGGGGATGGCGCTGCAGGGTTGGGAGCTGAAGGCGATCCGCGCCGGACGCGCCAACATCACCGAGGCCTATGCGGTGGTCCGCAACGGCGAGTTGTTCCTGTTCGGCGCCCAGATCACCCCGCTGATCCAGGCCTCGAGCCATGTCGTCGCCGACGACCGGCGCACGCGCAAGCTGCTGTTGCACAAGCGCGAGATCGATGTGCTGATCGGCAAGGTCGAGCGCGACGGCTACACCATCGTGCCCACTTCTCTGTACTGGAAAGGCAACAAGGTCAAGGCCGGGATCGCGCTGGCCAAGGGCAAGCAGACCCACGACAAGCGCGATGCGGCCAAGGACCGCGACTGGGCCCGCGACAAGCAAAGGCTGATGCGCCGCCACAACCGCGACGCTTGAACCTTCGGGCTCCCGGGCATTTCGCAGTCCCGGTCCGGTGCGCGGATCAGGTGCAGGACAGCATCTGCATCATGTTGGGGACGCCGCTGCCCTGCATGTAGGGGTCCCGGCCCAGGTCGGTGCAATGGGCCAGCAGGATCCTCTTGATCCGGTCCGGCGAACCGATGAACTCGCGGCGCACCGACAGGAAGCCGGCTATCAATCCCGACACATGCGGCGCGGCCATGCTGGTGCCGCTCATCTCCACCATCCAGGTGCTGGCGTCCGATGCCTTGTAGCCATGGTGGGCGGAAACGATCTTCTCGCCCGGGGCGACCACATCGGGCTTGCGGCGGCCATCGGCGGTGGGCCCGCGCGAGGAGAAATAGGAAATCCCGTAGCTGTGCGGATTGCCCTTGTGCACCGACCCCACCGCGATCGCCTCCTCCAGGTTGGCCGGGTCGCCGATGGTCATGTCCATGTTCATCGGGTACGACTCGCCATCGTTCTGCACCAGCCAGGCCAGGCCTTCGTTTCCGGCCGCCAGCACCACGACCACGCCCTGCCGCCACAGGCGCCGCAGTTCGTTGCATAGCGGGGTGAAGCCGCAGCCGTAACTCTCTGCGTCGAAGTAGCCGCCGACGCTCAGGTTGATGCCGTGGATCACCAGTTCGCCGGCCTGGTCGTTGACTTCGGCCACCTGCTGCACCGCCTTGATGATCCAGGAATCGCGGCCGTTGCCATCGTCGTCCAGGACCTTGAAGCCGTACAGCCGGGCCTGCGGGGCAACGCCGCTGAATTCGACCTTGTCGGCCTTGCCGGTTTCGGCGCCCGGAAGCGGCGCGCGGCATTGGCCGGCGATGATCCCGGCCACGTGGGTGCCGTGGCCGTTGCGATCCAGCCGGTTGAAGGCGACGCCGTCGGCGCGCACCAGCTTCTTCGGCTTGCCGCGTACCGTGCAATCCCACTGCGCCTCGACCACGTCGCGCCTGCCCTTCTCGTGGAAATGCGGATGGCCGGCGGCGATCCCGGTATCAAGCACGGCCCAGCCGATCCTCTGCCCGGATGCCCGATAGGCGGTCTGCGCGGCGTCGGCCTGGACCACGCTGCGGGACTGGTTCAGCAGCATCCGCTTGGCCCCATCGCGCCACAGTCGCTTGAAATTCAGCGACTGGTACTGGTTGCGGAGCGACTCGATCTCGAAGCGCGTCAACCTGGCCGAAATGAAGCGCTGCAGTCCGTCCTCCAGGCAGATCTCGTCATCCAGGGCCACGTCGGCCAGGCCCGTGGTCTGCGCGGCCAGGCTGCGGATGCGATCCAGCAGTGCCGCGCGCATGGCCGCCGGACCGCCCTGCCCGGCCCCAAGCTTGTCCAGTTCGATCAGCACGTCGTGGCGATGGGTCGAGCCGTGGGCTTCCAACTGGTCGGACAGGTCCTTGATCAGCACGGTGTTGGAAACCGGCTGGTCGAAGCCCACGCCCACCACCTCGCGCACCTTGGCCCGCAACTGCGCGTTGGACAGGTAACCCGAGCCGGAATGCGGATTGCGCGGGCCGTCGGCATTGATGCCCTCGCCCTGCAGGTTGGAGTAGCGCTGGCCCGGGGCCTCGATGTCGTCGGCCAGGTTGCCGTCCATCGCCACCGGGTCGTCGCGGTCGGCGAGGTTGTGCCAGTGGCGCACGCATGGCGGGAACGGCAGTTTCTTCTTCTTGAGCGACTGCTTGAACATGCTGCGCACGCTGGGCAGGCCCAGCGGCGAGCCGACGGTGACCAGCAGGGCGATGTCGTACTTCGCCGGGTCGAGCTTGCGCAGCACCTCATAGGCGATCAGCGATCCCTGGCTGTGGGCCACGACCACGAACGGCCCGCCGCCTGAGCCCAGGCGGTCCAGCAAGCTGCGTTCCATGGCCTGGCGACGCTGGCTGTCGAAGAAGAAATCGTGCACGTCCTGCAGCAGTGCCGCGGAGATCAGCCGCAGAAGGATCTCGTTGAGCTTGTCCAGCAATCCGCGCGCGCCCGGTGCGGCGGGCTGGGGCCGGTTGGCGCCCAGTTCGGCCAGCATGCGGTGCAGCATCGCGTCCTCGGCCGGAGTGCCGGCCAGGGCGTCGGCCAACTCGCCCAGGTCGCGACTGCCGGGAAGGATCCCCAGCGCGCCAAGCACCCGCTGCTCGGCCAGGTTGAGGCTGGGGCCTTCATCGCGCTCGCCGCAGGACGCCACTTCGGGCACCGGATAGCGGACCCGGTTGACCCAGTAGGCCAGGCGGGTGCGCTCGCCCATGCGCCGCCCGAACAGGGCCTGGTCCCATTGGCATCGCAGGACATCGGCGCCAGGCTTGTTGCCGATCCCATGCACGTAGACAACGGTCTTGGCCTCGCCTTGCGCGGCCGCCATGAAGCCGGAATTCTGCAGGGCATCCGCATCGACCGCGGCCGGCCTGCCCCTGTTACGCGAGGCCGGCGCGCGTGGTTTGCCAATGTCTGCCGCAGGGTTCCCGGCGGACTTCGCGGGCGGCGTCCTGGCTGCGGGCTGTCCGGCCGTGGCGGCGGCCGCGCTCGGGGCGAGCTTCTTGGCCGCCTTCCCGGTCGCCTTCTTCGCTGCCTTCCCCACGACCTGCTCGGGATCCGGGCTGGGCGCTTGTTGCCGCGCCTGCTTCACGCTCCTGCCTGCCGGCAATGCCTTGCGGGCGCGGTTCTTGCTGGTCGCCATGTGCTTTCCTCCGCGCAGGGCGCGTCATCCGGGAGCAACGCATTTACGCCTGGACGCGGGACAAGGCGCCCCAACGACGACAACTACGCTCTCGCCGCTTAAGGCGTAAGCCCCGAACCCACTTGTGCCCGTGCTCGTGGATGTAGGGTCATTATCACGGAACCGGCTGTGACGGCTGCCTGTCAGTCACGGCTTAACCAAAACAGGCTGGCTACCGGGTGCGCTTTGCGTGCCGTGCTGCCCGGGCGCGAGACCTAACGGAACGCTAAGCATGTAGTGCCGGGGATGGAGTGCCTTCGGACGGGGGTTCAATTCCCCCCACCTCCACCATCCAGTGAAACAACGACGGGTCGCGCAAGCGGCCCGTCGTTGTCTGGGCGCACAACTTTCTTCGGCGGCAGCGGGACGAGCCACGAATGCGGCCGCCCTGGCCCCATTGCAATGTACTTACACCAAAATGAAGACGGGTCGCTTGCGCGACCCGTCCCCTTGCCTTGAGTGCTCTTTGCGCGGATCAGGAACGCAGCGGCAGCACCCGGATTTCGACGCGACGGTTCAGGGCGCGGCCCGAGTCGCTGTCGTTGCTGGCGGCCGGACGGGTCTCGCCGAAACCGACGATCTCGAAGCGCTCACGCACCAGGCCCTTGCCGATCAGGTAATTGCCGACCGAATTGGCGCGCTGGACCGACAGCGTCTGGTTGGCTGCATCGCTGCCGACACTGTCGGTATGGCCAGACACTTCGACGATGGTCTGGTTGTACTGGGCAAGGGTGCTGGCGACGTTGTCCAGTGCCGGGTAGAACTGCGATTTGAGGTTCGCCTTGCCGAAGTCGAAGGTGACCCCGTCAGGCAGGTTGAGCTTGATCACGTCACCGTCGCGGCTGACCTCGATGCCGGTGCCGGCGGTCTGGCGACGCAGTTCGGCTTCCTGGCGATCCTGGTACGCGCCGATCGCGCCGCCGGCCAGACCGCCCACGCCCACCCCGACCAGGGCACGCTGGCGCCGCTCGGTGGCGTCGCCGCCGCTCAGCAAGCCGGCGACTGCGCCGATGCCGGCGCCGATCAGGGCATTGTTGCGGGTGCGGTTGGGATCGTTGGGATCGGTGGTCTGGCCGGTGTAGGTGGCGCAGCCTCCCAGGGTCACCGTGGTGACAAGAGCGGCAATGGCGGCCTTGAGTGCTTGATTCTTCATTCGACTTCTCCTCGACTGGGGCGGATGACCGCCAGATGCTGCAGGGTTGCGGACCCCACCAGTGAGACATGGCTGCGTGCTAAAACAGGTGAAGGCGGGATGCAGGCCGGGGGCTCTGTTCAGCTTCAGGGCAAGACCAGTTGCTCGGCCGCGACCCCATCCATGCCGTGGTCCCAGTTGCCCATCAACGACAGGTAAAGCAGTTTCTCGAATTCAGGCACGAAACGGCTGATCACCGCATCCGGATCGGGCACCAGCTTGGCATCGGCGATCAAGCCGAAGTGGACGCGATTGTTGTAGCTCATGATGGAAATGCCGAGGCCGATCGAACCGGTCTGTGGCAC
>SEHC01000280.1 GCA_004173415.1 Lysobacteraceae bacterium | reverse complement strand
TGATCGGAACTGCCCATGGCCGGTGCCAGCCTGTTTGCCCTGCTCGATGACATCGCCAGCGTCCTGGATGACGTCTCGATCCTGACCAAGGTGGCGGCCAAGAAGACCGCCGGGGTACTGGGCGACGACCTGGCCCTCAATGCGCAGCAGGTTTCCGGGGTCAAGGCCAGCCGCGAACTGCCGGTGGTCTGGGCGGTGGCCAAGGGCTCGACCCTGAACAAGGCCATCCTGGTGCCGGCCGCGCTGGCGATCAGCGCCTGGCTGCCCTGGGCCATCACCCCGCTGATGATGATCGGCGGCGCCTTCCTGTGTTTCGAAGGGGTGGAGAAGCTGGCCCATCGCTTCCTGCATTCCAAGGACGAGGAGGCCGCGCACAAGGCCCAGCACCTGCAGGCGCTGGTCGACGGCGACGTGGACGTGGTCGCGCTGGAGAAGGACAAGATCAAGGGCGCCATCCGCACCGATTTCATCCTCTCGGCCGAGATCATCGTGCTGTCGCTGGGCGTGGTCGCGGCCCAGCCGTTCCTGCAGCAGGTGCTGGCCCTGGTCGCGGTGGCCCTGGGCATGACCGTTTTCGTTTACGGGCTGGTCGCCGGCATCGTCAAGCTGGATGACCTCGGCCTGTGGATGGCCGGCAAGGGCGGGGCGGCGGCGACGATCGGCCGCGGCATCGTCACGGCGGCGCCGTGGCTGATGAAATTCCTGTCGGTGGCCGGCACCGCGGCCATGTTCCTGGTCGGTGGCGGCATCCTGGTGCATGCGATTCCGTTCCTGCACCACCTGTTCGAAAAGATCATTCCCGAAGGCGCGCTGGCCGGCGTGCTCAACGCGCTTGGCAATGCCGTGGTCGGGTTGATCGCCGGGGCGGTGGTGCTGGCCGCCGTCACCGCGTTCAACAAGCTGCGCGGCAAGCCGGCGGCGGCGCATTGAAGCGACAGGCCCGCGCGCAGCCCGCATCGGCGCCGGCCGTTCCTGATTTCCCAGCCACGCCTGCGCAATGCGCGGCTTGCGCTGCTCCTGGCCGGACGCACTGCGCGGCGGCCCTCTGATTCGGGCGCCTGCGCGCCTCCCAACCCAAGGAAACAACGTCCATGCCAGCCTCCAGCAAAGCCTTCAAGGCCTACGACATCCGCGGCCGCGTGCCGGATGAATTGAACGCCCCCCTCGCCACGCGCATCGGCGCGGCCATGTCCGCGTTGCTGGAGCCGGGCCCGGTGGTGGTGGGCCGCGACGTGCGCCTGAGCAGCCCCGAGTTGCAGGCCGCGGTCAGCCTGGGCTTCCGCCAGGGCGGGCGCGAGGTCATCGACATCGGCCTGTGCGGCACCGAGGAGGTCTATTTCCAGACCGACTACCTGGGTGCGGCCGGCGGGGTCATGGTCACCGCCAGCCACAATCCGATGGACTACAACGGCATGAAGCTGGTGCGCGAAGGCGCGCGTCCGATCAGCGGCGATACCGGGCTGTTCACCATCCGCGACCAGGCCCTGTCCGAAACGCCGCTGGCTACCGCCGCGGCGCTGGCCGGTGAAACGCAGCAGCTGGACAAGGGCGCCTACCTGCAGCACCTGCTGACCTACGTGGAAGGCGTGGAGCTGAAGCCGCTGAAGATCGTCACCAACGCCGGCAATGGCGGCGCCGGCCTGGTCATCGACGGACTGGCCCCGCACCTGCCGTTCGAATTCATCCGCCTCCAGCACCAGCCCGACGGTTCGTTCCCGCACGGCATCCCCAACCCGCTGCTTCCCGACAGCCGCGCGGCCACCGCCGATGCGGTGCGCGCGCATGGTGCCGACCTGGGCATCGCCTGGGACGGCGATTTCGACCGCTGCTTCTTCTTCGACGCCGACGGCCGCTTCATCGAGGGCTACTACCTGGTCGGCCTGCTGGCCAAGGCGCTGCTGCGGCGCCACCCGGGCGGCAAGATCATCCATGACCCGCGCCTGGTCTGGAACACCATCGAGATGGTCGAGGAAGCCGGCGGCGTGCCGATCCTGTGCAAGACCGGCCATGCCTTCATCAAGGAGCGGATGCGCGCCGAGGATGCGATCTACGGCGGCGAGATGAGCGCCCACCATTACTTCCGCGACTTCGCCTACTGCGATTCGGGCATGGTGCCGTGGCTGCTGATCGCCGCGCTGGTCAGCAGCAGCGGCATGTCGCTGGCCGAGCTGGTCGAGGACCGCATGCGCAAGTTCCCGTGCAGCGGCGAGATCAACTACACCGTGGCCGATGCGCCGGCGGCGATCGCGGCGGTGCTGGCGCACTACGCCGACCAGTCGCCGGTGCTGGACCATACCGATGGCCTGTCGGCCGACTTCGGCCAGTGGCGCTTCAGCCTGCGCAGCTCCAACACCGAGCCGCTGCTGCGCTTGAACGTGGAGACCCGCGCCGACGCGGCACTGCTGGCGCAGAAGGTCGGGGAGATCGCCGCCCTGTTGCAGGGCGGCGGTTGAATCCGCGGACACGCCAGGCAGATGAACCGCTTGTCGAAGCTTCGCATCCGCCGTCCCTTCGCGCGCCGATGCGGCTGCATGCAATGAACGATGCTGGAAAAGCGGTCGAAGGCGATACCGCCGCAGGGGTGAACGCGTCATCCGACGACCTCGGGGATGACCTTGTTGCGGGAGATCCGGAGCCGCGCTGCGGCGACGCGGGCGTTCTCTCGCCTGCGCCATCGCGACCGTGGTTGCGTCGCCTGCCATTGGCGGTGGTGGCGGTGCTGGTGATGGTGGTCGGGCTGGAGCCGGTGCCGGTGCCGGAGTGGTTCCCGCAGCAGGACAAGCTGCACCACCTGCTCGGCTTCGCCGCCCTGTGCTTCACCGCGCGCCTGGCCTTCCCGCGTGCGCGCAGTGGCTGGCTGGTCGCCGCCTGCCTGCTGGCGGCGCTGCTGATCGAACTCTGCCAGGGCCTGTTCCTGCCCGCGCGCACCGCCTCGCTCGGCGACATGGCGGCCAATGCGCTGGGGGTGATGCTGGGCGTGGCCGCCGCACGCCGGCTGCCCGCTGGCTGAGCGGCATGCCTGCGGGTCCGGCGAGCGTGCGACCCGGCCGGGCGAGGCTCAGCGCTGCGGCAGCGGGATGAACTCGGTCTCGCCCGGCACCTGGCCGAAGCGTCCTTCCTGCCAGTCCTGCTTGGCCTGCTCCAGGCGCTCCTTCGAACTGGAAACGAAGTTCCACCACAGGTGGCGCGGCCCATCAAGCGGTTCGCCACCGAGCAGCATCGCCTTCAGTGGGGTCTTCGCGCGCAGCCGCGGACGGGTGCCGCGGTCGAGCAGCACCAGGTGCTTGTCGGGGATGTCGGCGCCATCCAGCTGTGCATCGCCTTCCAGCACGTAGAGGGCGCGCTCGACGTGGGAATCCTCGATCGCTCGATCGCCAGCTCGGCCTCGGGCTCCAGGTCGATGGCCACGTTGAAGGTGCCGGAGAACACCCGCGCCGGCGATTCCTCGCCCCAGGCGGTGCCGGCGATCACCCGCAGCAGGGCGCCCCCGTCGCGCCATTGCGGCAGGGCGCTGGCCTGGTGGTGGTGGAACTGCGGTTCGGTCTCCTCGTCCGGCCGCGGCAGCGCCACCCAGGTCTGCATGCCGTGCACGTGATGCGCGTGCTCACGTTCGCCGGCGGGTGTGCGTTCGGAGTGGACGATGCCGCGGCCGGAGGTCATCCAGTTGACGTCGCCGGGCAGGATCACCTGGTCCGAGCCCAGGCTGTCCCTGTGGCGGATCGCGCCGGACCAGAGGAAGGTCACCGTGGCCAGGCCGATATGCGGGTGCGGGCGCACGTCGATGCCGCGGCCCGGTTCGAACAGGGCCGGGCCCATGTGGTCGACGAACACGAACGGGCCCACGCTGCGCGCCTTCAGGCTGGGCACCGCGCGGCGCACTTCGAAGCCGCCGCCGAGGTCGTGGGTGCGCGGGGGGATGATCGTGGCCATGCCGGACTCCTGTTCGAGCCGGCAGGATCGCACAGTGGACGGCCGCACCGGACCCGCCGATCGACGACGCAGCGTTGCAGTGGCGCCGGTTGCAGGGCGTGCTTCAGCCGGGATCCGATGCGGGAGGATCGTCGGGCGGCGGGTCGTTGCGCAGGCGCAGGAAGCGGGCGAAACGCGGCAGGCCGGTGCGGGTCAGCCCGTTGTAGCGGTAGGTCACCAGGCTGCCCAGCGGCGGCGGGTGGCTGCGCTGCGCATCGGTGAAGCCGCTGCCCAGGCGGAACTGGCGCCCATCGGGCAGGCGCAGGATCAGCGCCCCGAGCATGCCGGTGTACTTGCCCTTGCCGGGCGCATGCCCGACCACCCGCGCCTCGGCGTCGTCGTGCAGCTTGAGCTTGAGCAGGTCGTTGCTGCGCCCGGCGCGGTACAGCGCGCCGCGACGGTGCAGCATCAGGCCTTCGCCACCAGCCTCTGTGATCAGGCGCAAACGCGCCTGCAGTTCGGCCTCGGTGGCCAGGCGGAACTGCGGTACCGGCTGCAGCCAGGCCACCCGTGCCGCCGCGGTCAGCGCACGCAGGCGCAGCAGCCGCGCCTCGAAACCGCCACCGTGAGCCGGCAGGTCGAAGACCATGAAGCGCATCCGCCGCCAGCCCGGGTCCGCGGGCGCACCGGTACGCACCAGGGTGCTGGCCTGTTCGAAGCGGCCGCGGCCGATCCACAGTTCGCCATCCATCGCCACCCGTGGCCAGCCGGCGGTGAACCAGGCCGGCGCGGCGACCGGCTGGCCGCCGCGCGTATGCAGGCGCCGCCCGTCCCAGCGTCCGCGCACCCCGTCGAGCTTCTCGCTGATCCAGTAGTCGGCCACGTCGATGCCGGGGCGATGGTGGGTGGCCAGCATCAGCGGCGGTGGAACGGGCGGTGCTGCTTGCGGCGACCCTGCAGCCAGGCAGGAAAGCGATGACAGGCACGACAGCAACAGCACGAGGAAGGTACGCGGTTTCATTTTCTCGGTCCTTTGCAGGAAGACGCGGAGGGCCGGCGGCGCCTGCACGCGGTGGCCGATCCAAGGCTTGCATCCGCTGCGGTCCGGCGCCCTCGGGAAAGGTCGGGCCACGGGGTAGGGAAAGCACGTTCCGGCAAGGGGCGTGCTGCCATCGCGTCGCTCGCCCGCGTGCGGCGAGAGGTGGCCGGCAGTGCCTGCCCCGAATGCTTTGGTCGGGGCTGGGTGAGGGGCCTGGTTGGATGTGGTCAGGCAGACCCCGGTGAGGCATCGCCGCTTCGCTCGCCCCTCATCCGCCTTCGGCACCTTCTCCCCGCACGGCGGGGAGAAGGGCGCTCTCCTTTTCATGTGGGGGAAAGGAGGTCTGTCTATTGCGTCCCTCGCCCCGCTTGCGGGGAGAGGGTGGCCAGCGGCCGGGTGAGGGGCCGGCAGGCATGCATCGGATGCGGGTGCGGACAGGCCGTCATGCATCGCGGCGTCGCTCGGCCCCTCATCCGCCTTCGGCACCTTCTCCCCGCGTGCGGGGAGAAGGGCGCTTTTCCGTTGGGGGAGTCGGAGAGCTCCGCAGTCCGTCCCTCGCCCCGCTTGCGGGGAGAGGGTGGCCAGCGGCCGGGTGATGGGCCGGCAGGCATGCATCGGATGCGGGTGCGGACAGGCCGTCAGGCATCGCGGCTTCGCTCGGCCCCTCATCCGCCTTCGGCACCTTCTCCCCGCAAGCGGGGAGAAGGGCGCTTTGCCTTTGCATGTGGAGGGGAGCCGGAGAACTCCGTAGTGCGTCCCTCGCCCCGCTTGCGGGGAGAGGGTGGCCAGCGGCCGGGTGAGGGGCCGGCAGGCATGCATCGGATGCGGGTGCGGAAAGGCCGTCATGCATCGCGGCGTCGCTCGCCCCTCATCCGCCTTCGGCACCTTCTCCCCGCGTGCGGGGAGAAGGGCGCTTTTCCGTTGCGGGAGTCGAAGAGCTCCGCAGTTCGTCCCTCGCCCCGCTTGCGGGGAGAAGGACGCTTTGCCTTTGCATGTGGAGGAGTCGAAGAACTCCGTAGTGCGTCCCTCGCCCCGCTTGCGGGGAGAGGGTGGCCAGCGGCCGGGTGAGGGGCCGGCAGGCATGCATCGGATGCGGGTGCGGACAGGCCGTCATGCATCGCGGCTTCGCTCGCCCCTCATCCGCCTTCGGCACCTTCTCCCCGCGTGCGGGGAGAAGGGCGCTTTGCCGTTGGGGGAGTCGGAGAGCTCCGCAGTTCGTCCCTCGCCCCGCTTGCGGGGAGGAGGACGCTTTGCCTTTGCATGTGGAGGAGTCGAAGAACTCCGTAGTGCGTCCCTCGCCCCGCACGCGGGGGAACGACGCTTATCCGTCATGGGGGCAAGCGCGGATCCATGCCTGTGGGGTGGACGCTCAGTAGGTCTGCCGGCTCAGCGTGGCCTTGCCGTCGGCGTCGATGGCGATGCGGTAGATGAGGCCGTACTGGTCGTCGGTCATCGCTTGCACCGTTTGCCCGGACAGCGCGGCGGCGATGTCGGGGACGGTGTTGCTGT
>SEHC01000279.1 GCA_004173415.1 Lysobacteraceae bacterium | reverse complement strand
TCCCGCAAGCAGGTATCGAAGGTCGCCGTGGGCGCCGCTGCGCCGGTGGCCAAGAAGACCGTGACCAAGGCCGCCCCGGCCAAGAAGGCAGTGGCCAAGAAGACGGTGGCCAAGGCTGGCTGATCGGGTCGTTCCGGTCTTGCGCAAAACGCGACGCCTGGCGTCGCGTTTTCATTTCCGGGGCAGGCGTTTGCCGCCCGCGTACGCCGCAAGCAGGGGCGTACCCCCCAGCCAGTAGGCCAGGCCGGCGGGCTGGCTGATCGACCAGCAGGCGAAGTCGGCGCGCATCCCGACCTGAAGCACTCCGCGATCCTGCAGGCCCAGCGCGCGTGCGGCGTTGATCGTGGCCCCGCGCAGCGCTTCCTCGGGCGTCAGGCCGAAGTGGGTGCAGGCCAACGACATGGCCAGGCGCAGGGACTGGAGCGGCGAGGTGCCGGGATTGCAATCGGTGGCCACGGCCATCGGCACGCCATGCCGGCGGAATGCCTCCAACGGGGGTAGTTTCGTCTCCCGAAGGCAGTGGAAGGCACCGGGGAGCAGCACCGCCACGGTTGCCGCAGCGGCCATTGCCCGCACCCCGGCATCGGAAGTGTGCTCGACGTGGTCGGCCGACAGGCCGCCGAAGGCGGCGACCAGGGCGGCGCCCTCACCGTCGCTCAGCTGGTCGGCGTGCAGCTTCACCGGCAGCGCCAGCGCCCGCGCCGCCTCGAACACGCGTCGGGTCTGCGCCGCGGAAAAGCCGATCCTTTCGCAGAAGGCATCCACCGCGTCCACCAGCCCGTCGCCATGCAGGCGCGGCAGCCATTCGCACACCGCGGCGATGTAGTCGTCGGCCCGGCCGGCGAATTCGGCGGGCAAGGCATGCGCGCCGAGGAAGCTCGTCCGCACGGTGATCCCCAGCTCCTGGCCGATCCGCCGCGCCACCCGTAGCATCTTGCGTTCGTTGTCGAAGTCCAGCCCGTATCCCGATTTGATTTCCAGGGTGGTGACCCCGTCCGCGCACAGCGCGCGCGCGCGCGGCAGCGACTGGGCAAGCAGTTGGTCCTCGCTCGCCGCCCGTGTGGCACGTACGGTGGAGACGATGCCACCACCGCTGCGGGCGATTTCTTCGTAGCTCGCGCCGCGCAGGCGTTGTTCGAATTCACCAGCGCGGTCGCCCGCGAACACGGTGTGGGTATGGCAATCGACCAGCCCGGGGGTGATGCAGCCTTCGGCGCGCAGCACTTCCGCCGCCAGCAGGTCGGGTTCGCCGGGCAGTCCGGATATCGGCCCCACGTACTCGAGCACGCCATCGCGCCATCCCAGTGCGCCACGCTCGATCATCGCGTAGCCGCTGTCCGCGGCCAGGGTGACCAGGTCCATGCCCAGGATCAGGCCATCCCAGCGCGATGCGCCGGTCATCTCAGTCGCCACCACCACCTCCATCGCCACAATCGCCGTTACCGGAATCGCCGCCATGGACCCCGCCATTGCCTCCCCCATCGGTGCCATTGCCTGGGCGGCGCGTGCGTGCAAGCAGCCAGGCGAAGGCCAGCAGGACCACGATTGCGAACAGGAGGATCTGCATGGGCGTGTCAGGGCAGCGGCGACGCGTTAGCCTAGCGCAATCCATCTTTCGGCAATCGGCAACCCGCATGCCTGCATCCAGTTCCAATCCTGGCGTCCCGCTGTCGCAAACCGCGGCAGGCCGCTGGCGCATTCCCGGCATCCCCAACCTGCACTCGCATGCCTTCCAGCGCGCCATGGCGGGCCTGGCCGAGCGCCAGACCCATCCGCAGGACAGTTTCTGGACCTGGCGCGAAACCATGTACCGTTTCGCCGCGCGCATGGACCCGGAAAGCACCCACGCCGTGGCTTCGCAGCTCTACGCGGAAATGCTGGAAGCCGGCTACACCAGCGTCTGCGAGTTCCACTACCTGCATCATGCCGCCGACGGCCGTCCTTATGCGGACCCGGCGGCGATGTCGCGCGCGCTGATCGCCGCGGCCCGCGACACCGGCATCCGCATGACCCTGCTGCCGGTGCTGTACATGACCGGTGGATTCGACGGTCGCGCGCTGTCCACGCGGCAGCAGCGCTTCGGCCACGACGTCGAAGGCTTCCTGGGCCTGTTGCAGGACCTGCGTAGCGACGAAGGCGCGCTGCTGCGCATCGGCTGCGCGTTCCACAGCCTGCGCGCCGTGCCGGAATCGGCGATGCGCGAAGTGCTGGCGGCATTGCCCGCCGGCGCCCCCTTGCACATCCATATCGCCGAGCAGATCGGCGAGGTCCAGGATTGCCTGTCGCTGCGCGGTGCGCGTCCCGTAGAGTGGCTGCAGGGCAACTTCGAGGTCGACGCGCGCTGGACCCTGGTCCACGCCACCCACCTGACCGCCGCGGAAACCACGCGGCTCGCCACCAGCGGCGCCACGGTGGCGATCTGCCCAAGCACCGAAGCCAACCTGGGCGATGGCCTGTTCCCGCTGCGTGCCTATCTGGACGCCGGCGGAGCCTGGGGCATCGGCTCCGATTCGCATATCTCGGTGTCGCCGGTGGAAGAGCTGCGCTGGCTGGAATACGGACAACGCCTGGCCACGCGCCAGCGCAACATCGCGGTGGGGCCCGGTTCCAGCAGCGTGGGCGAAACCTTGCTGCAGGGAGTGCTGGCCAGCGCCCGCACGGCGACCGGGCAGGAGGGTAGCGGGGATTACCTGATGCTCGATCCGCAGGCGCCGATCCTGGCCGCCGCGCGCCAGCACGACGTGGTCGATCGCTGGATCTTCAGCGGCAACCGCAGTGTGGTGGAGGAAGTCCACGTGGGCGGTCGCCAGGTGGTCGCCGACGGCCGCCATCGCGACCGCGACGCCATCGGCACACGCTATCGCGAGGTGCTGGCGCGGTTGCTGTCCGACTAGCCCGCGCCTCGCCGGCCCGCGCCCGTCGCCGGATGGGGGCGGTTCGTCGCAAACCCCGGCTGCCGCCCGGCGCCACGGCCATCCTGCAAGCCCCGCAAGGAGAACCCCATGAAACTGAAATTCGCCCCGCTTGCCCTGGCGCTGCTCGCCGCCAATGCCCATGCCATGAGCGACAACGAACTGCGCCAGGTAGTCGACCAACGCCTCAAGGGCGATCGTACCGGCGCCTGCATGGCCGTGGCGGTGATCGAGCAGGGCAGCGTCGCCCGTACCTTCGCCTGCGCCGACGACAAGGAAGCGCAGCGCATCGACGCCAGCAGCGCCTTCGAGACACGTGGTGACCCACACCTCGGGCCTGCCCGCCTTGCCGGCGCGCCTGGGCGCCACCGACATGAACGACCCGTACGCCAACCTCACCGAGGAGGCGCTGCTCGCCTCGCTGGGCGATGCCACGCTCTCCGCGCCGCCGGGCAGCCGGTTCGAATACTCCAACTTCGCTTCCATGGTCCTGTCCTACGCCGTTGCGCGGCGCGCAGGCCAGGATTACGAGGGCCTGTTGCGCAAGCAGTTGTTCGCGCCGCTGGCCATGCAGCACGCCTACATCAAGCAGGTGCCGGCCGGGATCCGCGCCGCGCAGGGCCATGCGCCCAGCGGCAAGCCGGTGCCGGCATGGAATTTCGCCACCAACCTGGCGGGGGTGGGCGGCGTGCGAGCCACCCTCGAGGACATGGTCAAGTACGCACAGGGCGAACTCGGGCAGCCGACGGTGTCGATCACCCCGGCGTTGAAGCTCAGCCAGCAGGAACTATCCAAGGCGCCGCCGATGGCGATGAACTGGATGCTGATGCCGGTGGCCGGCCGTACCGTGCACGTGCATGAAGGCGGCACCGGCGGCTTCTCTTCCTTCGTGGCGTTCGACAACGCCAGGCAGCGCGCGGTGGTGATCCTGTCCGACACCACCTGGAATTCGCTCGGCAGCCTAGGCAGCCTGGGCCTGCATCTGGTCGACGCCAGTCTTCCGCTGGGCAAGCCACGCAAGGAAACCAGGCCGGACCCGGCCTTGCTCGACGGCCTGGCTGGCGACTACCAGTTGGCCGGTGGCATGAAGATGCGGCTCACGCGCCAGGGCGATGCGCTGGTGATCCAGGCCGAAGGACAAGGTGCCTACACCATGGGGTACGACGACGCCGGTGATTTCTACCCGCGGGATTTCGACGCCTTGCTGCGTCCTGTCCGCGGCAGCGACGGCTACGGCTTCACCTGGATGCAGATGGGCGGGCAACTGGCGGCCACGCGCATCGACAAGAAGGCGAGCAAGCCCGCGCTGGCAGTGTCGCCCGGGACGCTGCGCGAGTACGCGGGCGAGTATCCGCTGGTGCCGGGCTTCGGCCTGGTGGTGAGCGAGCAGGAAGGCAAGCTGTTCATCCAGGGCACCGGCCAGCAGGCCCTGGAAGTGGCGGCGGTGGCCGCGGATGTTTTCGTCGCCGAGGGCGTTGGCGCGGAGATCCGCTTCGAGCGTGATCCGGCCGGTAAGGTGATCGCCCTGACCCTGCTGCAGGCCGGGCAGAAGCTGCGCGGCGAGAGGCGCTAGGCCATGGCGGTCGAGTCCTACGCGCTGGACCAGGCGCTGCCGGCCGAAGTGCTGGTCGGCGGCAACGCGGTGTGGAGCCGCTATCGGCGCTATCCGGTGTTCAGCTGGCGCTGGTTACTGGGGCGAAGCCTGTTGTTCGGCATCGTCATTGCGCTGGTGGCGCTGGTGATCGGCGCGGGCGCCGGGCTGGCGATGCAGGACGGAGGAGCGGGCATCCGGATCTTCCTCGCCGAGTTCGGCGCGTTCACGCTGATGGCGACCATGGGCCCGGCCCTCGCCACCTGGGTACGTCATCGCCGTTGGCCGGAGGCGCGCGAACGCAAGGCGGTGGTGGTCGCGGTGCTGGTCGGCGTGCTGGTCAGTTTCTTCGTCGATCGCCTCGCTTCCGGCTACATCGAGCAACTGATGCATCCATGGGTGCAGTCGATCGGGCTGGCCAAGCCGCCGCAAGCCGGGCCCATCGCCAGCGCGCTGGGCATGGCCCTGAACCTGGCGGTGCTGGTGGTGATCTACGGCCTGTTCGGCGGTGGCCTGGCCTTGCGCGCCTATTTCAGCGAGCGTTCGCGCCACGACCGGCACGACAACCGGATGCAGCTGGATGCGGCGCATGTCCAGGCCCGCGACGCCGACCTGCGGCTGGGCGTGCTGCAGGCCCAGGTCGAACCGCATTTCCTGTTCAACACCCTGGCTTCCGTGCGCGCGCTGGTGCGGCAGGACCCGGCCCAGGCCGAGCACACGCTGGATGCGCTGGTCGACTTCCTGCGCGCCACCATCCCCAGGCTGCGCGAGGGCGAGTCGAAGCTGCATGCCACCCTGGGCCAGCAACTGGACCTGTGCCGCAGCTACCTGGCTCTGATGCAGGTGCGCATGGGCGGCCGCCTGGACTATGTGGTGGACGCGGACCCGGGGTGGTGTCGGCCTGGCCAACGTGCGCGAGCAACTGGCCAACCGCTTCGGCGAGCGGGCCAGCTTCCGCCTGCGTGACCTGGCCGGGCAGGGAACCTGTGCCGAAGTGGTGGTGCCGCTGGAACCGGCGCCGGAGCCGCGCGCATGAACCGGCTCACTGGATTGATCGCCGAGGACGAAGCGCCGCAACGGCTCGCGCTGCAGGCGCAACTGGCCGAGGCCTGGCCGGAGCTTGAGCTGGCGGCGATCTGCGAGGACGGTGTCTCGGCGCTGGAGGCGGTGGCCGTGCATCGTCCCGTGGTGGCCTTCCTCGACATCCGCATGCCGGGAGTCGGCGGCCTGGACGTGGCCCGGGCGGTCGCGGCGCAAGGCGGGCTGGTGGTGTTCACCACGGCCTACGACGATTACGCGGTGCGCGCCTTCGAAACCGGTGCCGCCGACTACCTGCTCAAGCCGCTGCAGCCGGAGCGGCTGGCCCAGGCCGTGCAGCGCCTGCAGGCGCGGCTGCGCGACCACGCCGCGCCCGGCCTGCAGTCGGTGATCGACGAGCTGGAATCGCGGCTGCGCCCACGTGGCGAACGCCTGATCCGCTGGATCACCGCCAGCGCGGGCGACAGCGTGCGCATGATCGGGATCGAGGAAGTTCTGTACTTCCAGGCCCAGGACAAATACGTCAACGTGGTCACCGCCGAGGGCACCGCGGTGATCCGCACTTCGCTCAAGGAGCTGGTCGCCGGCCTGGATCCTGACGAGTTCTGGCAGGTGCACCGCGGCGTGGTCGCCCGGGTCCAGGCGATGGATCGCGTGCGCAAGGACGAACTGGGGCGGCATACGCTGAGCCTGAAGGGCCGGGAGGAAGGACTGCCGGTCAGCGCAGCCTTCCAGCAACGCTTCCGCGGGATGTAGCCGCGCCACCGCGCACGCTCAGGAAAACAGGTCGTCCGGCGTGGGCAGCGCGCCCTCCAGCTGCAGCAGGAAGCGCTTGGTCGGCAGGCCGCCGCCGAATCCGGTCAACGAGCCGTCGGCGCCGATGACCCGATGGC
>SEHC01000278.1 GCA_004173415.1 Lysobacteraceae bacterium | reverse complement strand
GACTCAGTGCCTCGCCAGTCGATTCAAGGGTGGCGTCGGCGGCGGGATTGGATTCGTTCTGGTTGTGGGTCATGCGCGGGTTCCGTTGGCTGACCGGCTCATGCGTGGCCGGCGTCAACGCAACCTATGGGGTCGGCGCATCGGGATTCAAGGCGGAGCCCAGCGCGTCGGCCGCGGCCTGGACCACCGGAATGACCCGTTCGTAGGCCATCCGGGTCGGCCCGATCACCCCCAGCACCCCCAGCACCTGACCGCCGGCGACGTAGGGGGCGGTGACCACCGACACCCCGTCCAGCGTGGCCAGGCCGGTTTCCTCGCCAATGAAGATGCGCACCCCGGGAGCCTGCAGGGTCCGTTCCAGCAACTGCAGGATCTCGCGCTTGCGGGCGAAGGTCTCGAACAGTTCGCGCAGCCGGTCCAGGTCCGACAGGTCCTGGACCCCGATCAGCCGGGTCTGCCCGGCCAGCACCATGTCCTCATCGGCCGGCACGAAGGCATGCTCGGCCAGCTCCACGCTGTGGGCCAGCAGGCCCTCCATCTCGTGCTGGGCATTGCGCAGCTCGCGCAGCAGGGTGGCCCGGATCTCCGAAAGCGGGCGGCCGGCGAAGCTGGAATTGAGGAAATTGGCCACCCGCTCCAGTTCCGACGGTTCGTAGCTGCGCCGCGGTTCGATCACCCGGTTCTGCACGTCGTTGTCGGCGAACACCACGATCGCCAGGACCCGGCGCCGGTCCAGCGGCACGAAATCGATGTGCCGGAAAGCGAACTGCTCGCGGCTGGGCGCGCTGACCACGCCGACGAAGTGGGTCATCGCCGACAGCAGTTCCGAGGCATTGCCCAGCAGGGCCTGGGTGCCGACCCCGGCCGGCAGCTCCGATCGCAATCGGGCCACCTCGCCTTCGCCCAGGGGCTGCATCTGCACCAGGCTGTCGACGAACATGCGATAGCCCTGGGCGGTGGGAATACGCCCGGCGGAGGTGTGGGGCGAGGCAAGCAGGCCGCTTTCCTCCAAGTCGCCCAGGATGTTGCGGATGGTCGCCGCGCTGAGGTCCAGCCCGGCATGCCGGGCCAGGGTCTGGGATCCGACAGGCTCGCCATCGCGGATATAGCGCGCGATCAAGGTCCGCAGCAGGTGCCGGGAGCGCACGTCCAGCGAAGTCGAAGGCGAAGGCATGGCCGATAGATAGCCGTCCGGCCGCGGGTTTGCAAGGACCGGTGCCGCGGGTCCCCAGGCAAGCAACGGCGCCCCCCGTCTCAAGTCGTGCGCCGCAAGCCTCTACAATGCGCGTCCATGCTCACCCACCTGGCCCTCAAGGATTTCGCCGTCGTCCGCAGCGCCGAACTGGAGTTCGGCCCCGGCATGACCGTCATTTCCGGCGAAACCGGCGCCGGCAAGTCCCTGCTGGTCGATGCGCTGGGGTTCCTTTCGGGCCTGCGCGCAGACAGCGGGGTGGTACGCCATGGGGCCGAGCGCGCCGAGCTGTCGGCCGAATTCTCGGTGGACCCGGCCTCCCCCGCCCAGGCCTGGCTGCGCGCCAACGAACTGGATGATGAAGGCTGCCAGTTGCGCCGCGTGATCCGTGCCGACGGCGGCTCGCGGGCCTTCATCAATGGCCGCAGCGTCACCCTGGCCCAGCTGACCGAACTGGCCGCATTGCTGGTCGAGATCCACGGCCAGCACGAGCACCAGGCCCTGCTGTCGCGCCCGAGCCAGCTGGAACTGCTGGACGCCTACGCCGGCAACGCGACCGAGCGCGAACAGGTGCGACTGGCCGCGGCCGGATGGAGCGCGCGGCTGCGCGAGCGCGAGCAGCTGTCCGCGCAGGGCGATGTCTCCGACCGCATCAACTACCTCGAGCACCAGTTCCAGGAACTCGAGCGCGAGGAGCTTTCGGCCACGGCGATCGAAGCGCTGGCGGCCAGTCACCGCCGCCAGGCCAATGCGTCGGGCCTGATCGATGCCTGCAACGCGGCCTTTTCCCGCCTGGCGGGCGAAGAGTCCCCTTCGGTGTCGCGCCAGTTGCAGCAGACCCGCAGCGAGCTGGCGCGCATGGTCGAGCACGAGCCGCGCCTGGGCGACGTCGATGCGCTGCTGGAGAGCGCCAACATCCAGCTCGACGAAGCACTGGTGGTGCTGGACCGGGTCCGCGACGACCTGGACGCCGATCCGTCCCAGTTCATGGAACTGGAGCGCAAGCTGGGCCGGATCCATGACCTGGCGCGCAAGCACCGGCTGGCGCCCGGCCAGCTGGGCGAACGCCGTGATGCCATCGCCCAGGAACTGGAGGGCTTGCGTGGGGCGGGCGAACGACTGCTGTCCCTGGCCGCGGAGATCGAAACCGCCGCCACGCAATGGCGCGCGGCGGCGACCCGGCTGGGCAAGACCCGCCAGGCCGCGGCGGCGCGGCTTTCCAAGGCCACCACCGCACTGATCGCCGAACTGGGCATGGGTGGCGGCCGCTTCGAGATCGCCATCGAAGCCAACCCGGCCGAACGGCCCGACCCCCTCGGCTCCGAGCGCGTGGAGTTCCTGGTCTCGGCCAACGCCGGCCAGCCCCCGCGTCCGCTGCGCAAGGTCGCCTCCGGCGGCGAACTGTCGCGCATCTCACTGGCCATCGAGGTCGCGGCGCTGGGACTGGATGCGGTGCCGACCATGGTCTTCGACGAGGTCGATTCCGGCATCGGCGGGGCGGTTTCCGACATCGTCGGCCAGAAGTTGCGCGCCCTCGGTGGCAAGCGCCAGGTCCTGTGCGTGACCCATCTGCCGCAGGTCGCGGCCCAGGGCCACGCCCATTACCGGGTCAGCAAGGCGCCGGTGGACGGCATGACCCAGAGTTCGGTCGAACTGCTCGGCAGCGGACAACGCGAGGAAGAACTGGCGCGCATGCTGGGCGGGGTGGAAGTCAGCCGCGAAGCACGGGCGGCGGCCAAGCGACTGTTGATCGACGCCGGTTGACTGCGGCGGAACCCGCGATGGCGGCGGACCGCCGCCTGCCTAGCGCTTCTTGCGCACGTACAGCACCAGCGAGTGCTCTTCGATCTCGTAGCCGTGCTGGGCGGCGATCTTCGACTGCAGCGCCTCGATCTCCTGATTCGAGAATTCGATGACCTTGCCGGTGTCGATGTCGACCATGTGGTCGTGGTGCTCGCCCCGATCCAGTTCGTATACCGCCTGGCCGCCTTCGAAGTTGTGCTTCAGGACCAGGCCGGCGGCCTCGAATTGGGTCAGCACGCGGTACACCGTGGCCAGGCCGATCTCGTCACCATGATCGAGCAGGTGCCGATAGATGTCCTCGGCGGTCATGTGCCGGGGCTTGCTCTGTTCGAGCAACTCCAGGATGCGCATGCGCGGGTGGGTGACCTTGAGCCCGGCTTTGCGTAATTCCTGCGATTCCATGGGCTCTCCGTTCATAGTCGGTTTAGCGCCAGTTGCCGGGGATCGGGTTGCGGCGGCGCCCGGAAGTGTATCATCGCCCGACTTCTTCCCAGTC
>SEHC01000277.1 GCA_004173415.1 Lysobacteraceae bacterium | reverse complement strand
CTTCCACCGCATCGTGGTGGTAGAGCCGCACGTGCGCGGCGCCGTCGGCCTCCAGCGCGTTCAGCAGCCGGCCGACGCCGGGCGCATGCACCTCGATGCCGATGTAGTCGCGGGCCGGGTCCTGGGCCGCGGCGAAACGCAGTGCGTCGCCGTTGCCGAAGCCTATTTCCAGCACCCGGGGGGCGCTGCGGCCAAAGATCGCGTCGAAGTCGCGCGGCGTGCCGGCGTAATCGAGTCCGAACCGCGGCCACAATTCGTCGAAGGCGCGCTGCTGGGCCGGGGTGAAGCGGCCCTGGCGCAACACGAAGCTGCGCACCGCGCGATGGCCGGTGGTGGTCGTGTACGGCTTGGGCGGGTGGGCTGCGGTACCGGTCATCTTCAGCCGATCAGTCCGTCGACGGGCGAGGACGCGCTGGCATAGCGCTTGCGCGGGATGCGTCCTGCCAGGAAGGCCTCGCGGCCGGCTTCGACCGCCTTGCGCATGGCGCTGGCCATCAGGATGGGGTCGCGCGCGCCGGCGATGGCGGTGTTCATCAGCACCCCGTCGCATCCCAGTTCCATCGCGATCGAGGCATCCGAGGCGGTGCCGACGCCGGCGTCGACGATGATCGGCACCTTGGCGTTCTCGATGATCTCGAGCAGGTTGTACTTGTTCTGGATGCCCAGGCCCGAGCCGATCGGCGCGGCCAGCGGCATCACCGCCACGCAGCCGATTTCCTCCAGGCGCTTGGCCAGGATCGGGTCGTCGCTGGTGTAGACCATCACCTGGAATCCGTCGGCCACCAGTTGCTCGGCCGCCTTCAGGGTGCCGACCACGTCCGGGAACAGGGTGCGCTGGTCGCCCAGCACTTCCAGCTTGACCAGGCTGTGGCCGTCGAGCAGTTCGCGGGCCAGGCGGCAGGTCCGCACCGCGTCCTCGGCCGTGTAGCAGCCGGCGGTGTTCGGCAGCAGCGTGTAGCGCTCCGGCGGCAGCACGTCGAGCAGGTTGGGTTCGTTGGGCGACTGGCCCAGGTTGGTGCGGCGGATGGCCACGGTGACGATCTCGGCGCCGGCCGATTCGGTGGCGCGGCGGGTCTGGTCGAAGTCCTTGAACTTGCCGGTGCCGGTGAGCAGGCGCGAGCGATAGGTCTTGCCGGCGATGACCAGCGGATCGATTACCGGGGAATCTTGGGGGGATGAAGGATTCATCCCGGGATTATCGCCCATGTGCCCTTGCAAGCGGCGATTCCGGCGGCTGCCTCAGCCGCCTCCGAGTGCATGCACCAGCTCGACGCTGTCGCCCTCGGCAAGCACCTGGATCGAATGCCGGCCGCGCGGCACGATCTCGCCATTGACCTCGACCGCCACGCGACGTTCGGCCAGGCCTTCGCGGGCCAGCAGGTCGGCCACGGTGGTGCCGGGTTCGCAGCTGCCCGGCTGGCCATTGAGTCTGATTTCCATGCGGCCATCTTGCCCCATTGCGCCGATGAATGATGCATCGCAGCGTGAGCACGTGGGTACTGAGGTGAAACCATTGCCGGATACGCCGCCGTACGTTGACGATCCCGCCAACGGCGAGCCCACGCCGCGCCTGGAGACCTGCATGAAGTCCGTTCGACCCGCCCGCAAAGCCCTTGTCCTGGCCCTGGCCCTGGCCGCCGCGCCCGCATTTGCCGGCGAGGTGTATTCGGAAACCTATTTCTTCGGCGACAGCCTGACCGACTCGGGCCACTTCCAGAACACGCTGCCCGCCGGCATCCGCGACCAGGCCGGGCGTTTCACCACCAACCCGGGCTGGATCTGGGCCCAGTGGGTCGCCGACCACTACGGCACCGATGCGACCACGGACAACCAGGGCGGCACCAACTACGCCATCGGTGGCGCGCGCATCGACACGCCGGTGGTCAATACCCTCCCGGTCACCGGCCAGGTCGAGCTGTACCTCGCCAACCATGGCGGCCGTGCAGACCCGGACGCGCTGTACACCGTCTGGGGCGGCGGCAACGACCTGCTGGCCTTCGATTTCAGCGCGCCGGTCGGGGCGCAGATGGTCGAAGCGGTGTCCCGGCTGCAGGACGCCGGCGCGCGCTACGTGCTGGTGCCCACGGTGCCGGACGCGGGCCTGACCCCGTTCGCCATTTCCGCCGGCGGCGCGGTGCCGGCGCTGGCGACCACGATCGCCAACTCGTTCAACCAGAACATCTTCGGCGCCCTGGCCGCCGCGGGCCTGCGCATCATCCCGCTCAACACCTTCCAGCTGCAGCAGGAGATCGTCGCCGACGCCGGCCGCTTCGGTTTCACCAACATCGGCAGCACCGCCTGCACCGGCAGTTCGCTGACCTGCACGCCGGCCGACTACGTGGTCCCCGGCGCCGACCAGACCTATGTGTTCGCCGACGGCGTCCACCCCAGCAGCGCCACCCACCGGATCCTGGCCGATTACGCGGTCTCGGTGCTCGAGGGCCCGCGCCAGGTCGCCATGCTGTCGAACTCGGCAGCCTTCACCGGCCGCGCGCGCGCCGACCGCGTCGCCATGCACGTGGATGGCACGGCGCAGGCCGACGGAATGCGCTGGTGGGGCGACCTGCGCGCCGACCGGCAGCAGAACGAGGGCGGGATCGATTACGACGGCACCACGCCCGCGGGCACGTTCGGCCTGGACTGGAGCCGCGGCGACCTGGTGTTCGGCGGCTTCCTCGGCTTCGGTCGCGGCACCCAGGACTATGGCCGCGACGCCGGCCGGTTCGATCATTCGGAAAGCACCGTCGGCGGCTTCCTGGGCTGGTACGGCGAGTCGGCCTGGATCAACGGCCAGGCCAGCTACAGCAAGCTGTCCTTCGACGTGGAGCGCAAGGTCAACCTCGGGATCGCCTCGCGCCGGCACGACGGCTCGGCCGATGGCAGCAACCTGAGCGTCGGCCTGAATGCGGGCTGGGAATTCGCCGACGGGGTGATCAGCCACGGCCCGGTGGCCGGCGTGCTGGCGCAGCGGATCGAGGTCGACGGCTACACCGAGGCCGGGACCCTGGCCACGGCGCTGGCCCATGCCGGCCAGGATTACGACTCGCTGGTCGCCAACCTCGGCTGGCAGGTGCGCTATGCGGCCGGGGAGAATTTCCGGCCCTATGCGCGGGTCACCTTCGACCATGAGTTCGAGGGCGCCCCGGACCAGGTCTTCGCCCGCCTGGTGTCGATGCCCGCTACCGCCGAGTTCGCCGTCCCCGGGCTGCAGGCCGACCGCAGCTACGGCACCGTGATGCTCGGCGCGCGCACCCGCATCGGCGGCCTGGACGCGAACTTCGGCGCCACCGGCCTGTTTGCCCAGGAGGGCGGAACCAACGCCACGCTGTTCGTCACCCTCAGCGGCGGTTTCTGAGCACGCACCGGGCAGTCCCGGCTGGCGCGGATTGCGCAGCCGGGCACGCGCCGTCTACACTTTTGCCGCATCGCGGGTGTAGCTCAATGGTAGAGCTGTAGCTTCCCAAGCTACTGACGAGGGTTCGATTCCCTTCACCCGCTCCATGG
>SEHC01000276.1 GCA_004173415.1 Lysobacteraceae bacterium | reverse complement strand
GCATCGGTCAGGCCGCAGAAGTTCTCGGTCAGCTTGGCGTCGTAGAACGCCGCGCCGCCGGAGATGTTGAGGTTGTAGGTCGCGGCCCAGTTCAACTCCAGCTCCATGCCGTCGATCTGGGCCTGGTTGGCGTTCTTGATCTCGGTCAGGCCGTTGGCGCCGAGGATGCTGAACTGGAAGTCCTTCCACTCCTGGCGGAACACCGAGCCGTTGAAGGACAGGCTGTTGTCCAGCCAGGTGGTCTTCCAGCCGAGTTCGTAGTTGGTCAGGTAGTCCGACACGTACGGCGGCAGGCTGCCGCGGCGGTTGTTGCCGCCCGGCCGGTAGCCTTCGGACCAGGTGGCGTACAGCAGCTTGGTGTCGCTGAGCTTGTAGGTGAGGTTGATCTTGCCGATCGTGTCGTGCTCGCGCACCCGCTTGTCGATGTTCACGCACGGCGCGTTCATGAACGGCGTGGAAGGGTCGGGGCAGAACGCATCGGTGGGATTGTCCGGATCGTCCTCGATGTAGCTGGCGAAGCCGTGGAAGCCCTTCAGCGTGTTGTCGACCCGGAACGAGCGGAAGCCGGCGGTGGCGGTCAGCCGATCGGTGAAGTCGAACGACATTTCGCCGAACACGGCCTCGTCGTGGTCCTCGCGGATCTGCTTGGTCAGCCACAGCGTCCCCGGCCAGCCCGGCACCGAGAGGTCACCGGCCAGGTCGTCGATACGGTAGTCCTGCTGGATGTCGTGCTTGTGGGTCTGCCAGAACAGGCCGCCGACGAAGCGGAAGCGCCGGTCCTCGGGCGAGGCGATGCGCAACTCGTGGCTGGTCTTCTTGTAGCCGTCCTTGCCCTGGATGTACTGCGAGGGATTGATCAGGTCGCCGTTGTCGTTGTAGATCGAACCGCCGTAGGCATACAGCGTGTCGTACCAGAACGAGTAGTCGCTGTAGTCCGAATCGACCTCGTCGTCGCGCTTCAGGTGGGCGAAAGCGTAGGTGATGTCGAAGTTGCCGACCTTGCCTTCGACGGTGAGCGCGGCCTGGGTCCAGCGGTCCTCGGTGCGCTCGGGATAGAAGTGGGTCACTGCCAGGTCGCCGACCACCGGGTCGAAGGCGAACAGGCCGTTGCTGGTCGCGCGCTGGCCCATCACCGTCGGGCTGATGGTCCAGTTGTCGTTGAGGTCCAGGCGCAGGGCCAGGCGCGCGCCCGTGGTGTCGACGTCGTTGTAGTCCTTCTTGGCGAAGGCGGCGTTGTCGATGGTGCCGTTGCCGTCGGTGTACTCGTCCCAGGACGGGAAGGTGCGGGTGCCGAACACGTTGTCGATGTAGCCGGCATCGTGCTGGTTCCAGCCGACCAGGCGGATCGCGGCTTTTTCCTGCAGCGGTATGTTGACGAAGCCCTCGGCGACATGGCCGATGCCGCCGTGGCTGACGCTGTTGACCTCAAGGCTGTAGCCGGCCTCGAAACCGCTGGGGTCCGGCTTGTTGGTGATGATGCGCATGGTCCCGGCCTGCGAGCTGGCGCCATACAGGGTGC
Source organism: Lysobacteraceae bacterium (assembly GCA_004173415.1). Taxonomy (GTDB): domain Bacteria; phylum Pseudomonadota; class Gammaproteobacteria; order Xanthomonadales; family Xanthomonadaceae; genus Pseudoxanthomonas_A. Next base: position 2,018 of record SEHC01000276.1, on the reverse strand, counting down.
CCTGCGGTCCGGCCAGGACCTCGACCCGCGCGATGTCGTAGACGTGGATGTCCAGCGGCCCCTGGATGGTGGTGACCGGCTGTTCGTCCAGGTACACGCCGACGCTGGGCAGCGAGGCGGAGTGGTTGCCGTCGCCGCCGCTGGACACGCCGCGCATGTAGATCTGCGAAAAGCCCGGACCGAAGGTCTGGTAGGACACGCTGGGCAGGAACTTCACGTAGTCCTCGAAGTCGCCGACGTTGAGCTGCTCCAGCTTCTCGGTGCCCAGCACCTGGATGCTGATCGGCACCTGCTGCAGGTTCTCGGTGCGCTTCTGCGCGGTCACCGTGATGGTGTCCAGCGTCGCCGCGCGGGTCTGCGGGGTGTCCGGTGCGGGCGCCGGCGTTTCCTGGGCCAGCGCCGAAGCGGCTACCGCCAGGTAGATCGCCGCGGCCAGCGGCAGGCGTGGCAGGGACGACGGGCCCGGCCGCCCGCTGCGTTTCGTGTCATACCTTTTCATCTTCACCACCTCTCCAGTGCTTGTCGGTTTTTTGGTGATTGCTCGGGCAACGGGAATTCGGGTACTTGCGGATAATGGTCCAGCACGGGCCCCAGGGCCTGCTCCAGCGGGCCCAGCCACGGCTGGTAATGCCGCCAGTGGTCGATGCCTTCGCGGTAGATCGGCTTGCGCACCTGTTCTGAGCTGGCGGTGCGCACCGCGCGGGTGTTCTCGAAGAAGCGCAGGCAGCCTGGTTCGAACGGCAGCCCGCAGTAGTCGAGCAGCGCGCGCACCTGCGCCTCGGTGTCCTCGACTATGTCCTCGTAGATGACCCGGTGGATGCGGCCGGGCAGGACCTGGTCGAAGTGCGCCATCAGCTCGACGTAGTCGGCGTAGTAGCGGCCCAGGTCCTCCAGGCCGTAGGTGAAGCTCTGGCCGCGGGCGAAATGCTGCTTGTAGCCGGACAGGCAGCAGGCCAGCGGATGGCGCCGCGCGTCGATGATCCTGGCCTGCGGCAGGATCAGCTGGATCAGGCCGATGTGCAGGAAGTTGTTCGGCATCTTGTCGATGAAAAACGGCGCGCCGGTCTTGCGCTGGATGCGGGTGTGGGCGAGATAGCGCTCGCCCAGCTCGCGCAGTTCGCCGGCATCGAGCGATTCCAGCACGTCGTGGTAGGGCATCGACCGCGGCCCGGCGGGCGCGCCGCCGTCAGCCGCCGGCCTGGCCGGCCGGGCGCGCAATTCGCGGGTGATCGAGGTGATCTCGGGCAGCTCCATCGTGCCCTCGACCGCCGAATGGCTGGAGAGGATCTGCTCGAGCAGGGTCGAGCCGGCGCGCGGCAGGCCGACGATGAAGATCGGGTCGGCGGCGGAGGCGCCGGAGCCGGCGCGCGCGGCGAAGAATTCGCGGGTATAGCCGCGCTTGATCCGGGCCACGCGCGCGGTGGTGTCGGCGGCGCTGTAGGCCAGCCCGGCGCGGCGCAGGTCATTGCCCTGGCGGTAGTGGTCGAAGGACTCCTCGTAGCGGCCTTCGTCCTCCAGCGCCTTGCCGATGGCGAACTCCAGGTGCTGGCGGTTCTCCGGGGCGATGCCGGGCTGGGCCAGTTCGCGTTGCATGGTCGCCAGGTCCGCGGCATCGAAGCGGAAGGTCTTCAGGTTGGCCAGGCTCCACCAGACCTCGCCCGCCCCCGGCTCCAGCTGCAGGCTGCGACGGTAGGCGTCGATGGCGCGTTGCTGGTGGCCGGCGGTCTTCAGCGCATGGCCGTAGCTCATCCAGATCCGCGGATGCTGCGGATAGGCTTCGAGGATGCGCTCGTACAGCGCGATGGCCGGCTCGTAGTCGCCGATCCGGCACAGGATCACCGCCTTCAGGTTCTGGTAGCCGGGGTTGTCGGCCTCCTGTTCCAGCAGGCGCTCGACCTGGGCCAGCGCCTCGGCCGGCTTGTTGGAGCGATGCAGGACCAGGGCGTAGTTCTGGCGCGCGGCGTGGAAGCCGGGGGCCAGCTGCAGGCACCGCTGCAGCAGCAGTTCGGCGTCCTCGT
>SEHC01000275.1 GCA_004173415.1 Lysobacteraceae bacterium | reverse complement strand
GGCATTCCCGAGGGCGTGGCCGCCCAGTTGTTCCGGCCGTTCTACACCACCTCCGAGCACGGCACCGGCCTGGGCCTGTACATCGCCCGCGAGCTGTGCCGCGCCAACCAGGCCAGCCTCGAACACGTGCCCGTGCCCGGTGGCGGCAGTTGCTTCCGCATCACCCTGCCCGGTCCGCACACCCTGCTTCCAGCATGATCGCGGTGCGGGGCGAGGCGGCAATTCCGCGCGGATCCGAGCCTGCGCGGATGCCCTTGATCTTCACGGCAAAGCATGCGCGCAAGCGCGGATCCGCAAGCCTGTACAGCCCGGGCCGCCGGTTCCTACAGGCCCACGCAAAACGCTACACTGCCGCTTCAGGGAAATTCGAGGTCGAAGAATGAGCGAAAATCGCAGCGCCCTGATCGTCGACGACGAGCGCGACATCCGCGAGTTACTGACCCTGACCCTCGGTCGCATGGGCCTGCGCATCGACACCGCCGCCAACCTGGGCGAGGCCCGCGAACTGCTGGCCCGCAACCCCTACGACCTCTGCTTCACCGACATGCGCCTGCCCGACGGCAACGGCATCGAGCTGGTCGGGGAGATTTCCCGCAACTACCCGCAGGTCCCGGTGGCCATGATCACCGCCTTCGGCAACGTCGAACTGGCGGTCGAGGCGCTCAAGGCCGGGGCCTTCGATTTCGTCAGCAAGCCGGTCGACATCAGCGTGCTCCGCGGCCTGGTCAAACATGCGCTGGAACTCAACAACGCCGAGCGGGCGCCCCCCGCCCCGCCGCCGCCGGAACACGCCAGCCGCCTGCTCGGCGGGTCCCAGGCCATGGGCATGCTGCGCGACACCATCGCCAAGGTCGCCCGCAGCCAGGCGCCGGTCTACATCCTGGGCGAATCGGGCGTGGGCAAGGAGCTGGTCGCCCGCACCATCCACGAGCAGGGCGCGCGCGCGGCCGGGCCGTTCGTGCCGGTCAACTGCGGTGCGATCCCCGCCGAGCTGATGGAAAGCGAATTCTTCGGCCACAAGAAAGGCAGCTTCACCGGCGCCCATGCCGACAAGCCCGGCCTGTTCCAGGCCGCCAGCGGCGGCACCCTGTTCCTGGACGAGGTGGCCGAGTTGCCGCTGCCGATGCAGGTCAAGCTGCTGCGCGCCATCCAGGAGAAGTCGGTGCGCGCGGTCGGCGCGGCCCAGGAAGTCCCGGTCGACGTGCGCATCCTCTCGGCGACCCACAAGGACCTGGGCGAGCTGGCCAACGACGGCCGTTTCCGCCACGACCTGTATTACCGCATCAACGTGATCGAACTGCGGGTGCCGCCGCTGCGCGAGCGCACCGGCGACCTGCCGCAGCTGACCACCGCCATCCTGGCCCGGCTGGCGGTCAGCCATGGCCGCGCCGAACCGCAGCAGCTGACCCCGGCCGCGCTGCAGGCACTGGCCGGGTATTCCTTCCCGGGCAACGTGCGCGAACTGGAAAACATCCTCGAGCGGGCCATGGCCATGGCCGACGGCGACCGCATCGACGTCGACGACCTGCACCTGCCCACCTCGCAGGGCCGCCGCTATCCCAACGGCGCCCCCGCCGCCGAGGCCGTGGCCGACGTGCCGGCCAACGCGATGGAAGTCGAACCCGGCGCGGCCGCGTTGCCGTCCTACATCGAGAACCTGGAGCGCGTGGCGATCCAGAAGGCGCTGGAAGACAACCGCTGGAACAAGACCAAGGCCGCCGCCCAGCTTGGCATCACCTTCCGCGCCCTGCGCTACAAGCTGAAAAAGCTGGGCATGGAATAAATGGAAGCCGCAATCGCTGCCGTAGGAGCGTCGTAAGCCGCGACCACGCAACCCCTACGCGCCACCCGATCCACACTCCGCCCCGCCAAGCGGTTGGATCCATGGAGGCCGATCCGCCTCAGCCTGCGGCTGCGATTCGTGCACCCGGGACTCACGATCGCGGCTGACGACGCTCCTACAAGACACCGCCCAGCCGTAGGAGCGTCGTAAGCCGCGACCACGCAATCCCTACGCGCCTACCCAATCCACCCTCCGCCCGCCAACCTCCTGGATCAACCGATGCCGATCCGCCCCGGCCTGCGGCTGCGATCCGTGCAATCGGATTCTGGGTCGCGGCTTACGACGCTCCTGCAGCGCTGGCGTGGCGCTACAGCCACACCGCGTCCCAATACGGGTAATCGCCCACCCGCTCGACCAGGCCGGCACGCACGGGATTCATGACCAGGTAGCGGGCGCCGGCGACGAGGTCGTCCTCATCGCGCAGGACACGGTCGTGGAACGCCCTAGCCCACACCGGCGCAGTGTGGCCGGTCAATGCACGCGCGGTGTTCGCCTTCAACCGCCGGATCAGCCGTGAGAGGTCTTGCGTTCCTCCCAGCCGGACCAGGCCATGCCAGTGGTCCGGCATCAACACCCAGGCCAGCAGTTGTGCGTCCTGCCACAGGCGCGGATCGATGACGGCCCGCGCCGCGGCCATGGCTGAGGCAGGTTCAGCGAACACACGCCGGCGGCCCTGCGTGGTGAAGGTCACCAGATACACCTGCCCAGCCAGCGATGCCCGCCCCCGACGCAACGCCGCGTGTCCCTTGCCCGGTTGCCTGTTCGTGTCCTGCATGGGCAAAGGCTGGCATCCAACCCAGATCCCGTCGCCCCGGAAACCGCGCATCCGCGCGTAGGAATCCACCCCGCACCCTGCCCGTAGGAGCGTCGTAAGCCGCGACCACGTAACGCCGGAGGCGCCGTAGCTAATCCACCCTCCGCCCGACAACCGCCCGGATCCACCAACCCCGTCCCCGCCACCAGCCTGCGGAAACAATCCGCGCGATCCAGATTCACGATCGCGGCTGACGACGCTCCTACAACACGCCGCCCCGCCGTACGACCACGTAACCCCGGAGGCGCCCACCCAATCCACCATCCGCCAGCCAACCGCCTGGATCGACGGATGCCGATCCGCCCCGGCCCGCGACGGCGATCCGTGCAATCGGCATTCGTCATCGGCCTGCGACATCGTTCCGTGCATGCTGGATACGCGGTCGCGGCTTACGACGCTCCTACGGGACAGGGGTTTGCGGGAATGGGTCGCGGATGCTTCGGGAGCGGGGTCTCTTTCTGCGCAGATTGCGTGACGGGCCGCAAACATGGCCTGTTACCGGGCCGGAAAACCGACCCTGTTTGTCACTTTGTGACCCAAAAGGTCACTTTTCACGGCCATTTTGCCCGGAAAAATCGATTAGGTGACCCGCTTCCCGTAATGCGGCAACCGGGTTGGACGGGTTGGCATGTTTCCTGCAATCATCCCCCCGCACGTGGCGCTCCAGTCCACGGCGCCCACGGTCCGGACCAAGATGGGACACGGGGCTTGTGTCCCATTCAATCAAGATCGTCGTCGCCATCATCGCCATCCTGGCCGCCATCGCTCTGCCGGCTTACCAGGACTACGTCGCCCGCTCGCAGGTCACCGCCGGCCTGTCCGACATCCGTGGCGGCGTCACCGCTTACGAAGAAACCATCCAGCGCGGCAGCACCGGTACCCCGGACGCCGAAGCCCTGGGCTTGCAGGCCGAGACCCCGCGTTGCGAGATCGCCGTCACCGGCGACTACAGCGACGACGATGCCCAGAGCATCGAGTGCACCCTGAAGGGCAACCCGAAGGTCGCCGACCAGGTCGTGACCCTGACCCGCACTGCCTCCGGCGCCTGGGATTGCACCTCCGACGTTGAAGAGAAGTACCTGCCGGGCGGTTGCACCCCGTAATTGATTGACCTTGCAAGACTTAAGAACCCCGGCGCAAGCCGGGGTTTTTTTTTAGCCCCCAGAAATCCAAGCCCTTGGCATGAAACCTGCAGACCTCTTCACGGGGCAGGAATTCCACAGGGGAACGGGACATGCGCAGGCAATACGGCTTTACCTTGATCGAACTGATGATCGTGGTGGCCATCATCGCCATCCTGGCGGCCATCGCCCTGCCCGCCTACCAGGACTACGTGGCCCGCTCGCAGGTCACCGCCGGCCTGGCCGACATCGCCCCGGGCAAATCACTGTTCGAAGCCAAGCTCATCGCCGAAGGCGTGGTCACCTTCGACGTGGACGCACTGGGCCTGCAATCGCCCACGCCGCGCTGCGCGCAGATCACCATGGACTCCTCGGCCACCGGTTTCATCGCCTGCGAACTGCAGGGAAATCC
>SEHC01000274.1 GCA_004173415.1 Lysobacteraceae bacterium | reverse complement strand
CCGATCAGGATCGCCAGGCCGCACATCACCGCGCTGCCGTAGAAGGCGTTGGCCAGTCCGCCTTCCTGCATCGGCGGCGGCGTCATCCGGGTGAACAGTTGCCAGTCGATGCCGGCGATGCCCTTGGCCACCAGGGTCCACAGGATCCAGCCCAGGAAGAACAGGCCGAACAGCGCGGTGGCGCAGGACAGCACCAGGGCAACGAAGTTGGTGATGCGGCGGCGGTGGTACAGGCCGGCGGGGTTGGCGGGGGCGCCCATCAGTTGCCCTCCCGGCGCGAGAGCCGCATCAGCATGTAGCGGGCGATGGCCAGCACCACGAAGGTGACGATGAACAGGACGAAGCCCAGCAACAGCAAGGCCGAGCGGTAGGTCTCGGTGGCCTCGCCGAAGTCGTTGGCGATCAGCGCGGCGATGGTGGTTCCCGGTTCCAGCAGCGAGGCCGACAGGCTCACCGTGTTGCCGATGACGAAGGCCACGGCCATGGTTTCGCCCAGGGCGCGGCCTAGGCCCAGGAAGATGCCGCCGATCACCGCGCCGCGCGTATACGGCAGCACGATGTCCCAGCTCACTTCCCACCGGGTCGATCCGAGGGCATAGGCCGATTCCTTGAGGCGCTGGGGCACGGTCAGGAACACCTCGCGCATCACCGAGCTGATGAACGGGATGACCATGATCGCCAGCACGAAGCCGGCGGTCAGCATGCCGATGCCCAGCGGCGGGCCGCGGAAGAACACGCCGATGTACGGCAGCGTGCCGACGTGGTCGTTGAGCCAGGGCGTGCCGTATTCGGTCATCACCGGGACCAGCACGAACAGGCCCCACATGCCGTAGATGATCGAGGGAATGCCGGCGAGCAGCTCGATCGCCGTGCCCACCGGGCCGCGCAGCCAGCGCGGCGCCACTTCGGTCAGGAAGAAGGCGATGCCGAAGCTCACCGGCACGGCGATGACCATGGCGATGACCGCGGTGACCACGGTTCCGTAGATCGGCGCCAGTGCGCCGTACTTGTTCTCGACCGGGTTCCATTCGCTGGAATAGAAGAAGCTCAGGCCCTGCGACTGCAGGACTTCACGTCCGCCCCACAACATGGACAGCGCGGCGGTGGCCAGCGAGACCAGCACGAACGCCACGGTCCCGGCCAGGATCCAGCCGAAAACGCGGTCGTTGCGCGCATCGGCTAGGTCGCGCTTGCTGTGGGGGACGACGTTTGCGGAGATGGTATTCATGGTGTCCTGGGGGTCGTCATTGGAGCGGACTGCGAGGCTTCATTCGATTCAAGTTACAGTCTCCATTCCCGCGCGGGCGCAAATCGCTCTTGCTGTTGGGGTTGGCTTTGGCTTCAACCTCAACGGCAAATACAGCAACGTCGGAATCAAGGGCGATCCCCGCCCCCCGACTAAATCATTCGAGGGCAGGCTTCGCGGGGATGACGGATTGGCAAAGCCGCGCTGTGCGCGGGCCAATCCGTCACTTGAATTCGGCGGCCCAGTACGCTTCGATCTGCTGCACCAGTTGCGCCGGCAGCGGCACGTAGTGCAGTTCGTTGGCCTGGCTCTGGCCGTTTTCGAAGGCCCATTTGAAGAACGCCAGCGTGTCGGCGGTGCGCTTGGCATCCTTCGACTTCTTGTGCATCAGCATGAAATTGGTGGCGGTGATCGGCCAGGCGTTGGCGCCGGACGCATTGGTGATCACCAGGTTGAAGTCGCTGGCCCCGGTCCAGTCGGCGCTGGCGGCGGCCGCGGCGAAGGTCTCCGCGTTGGGCTGGACGAAGTTGCCGGCGGCGTTCTGCAGCGCGGCGTAGGGCATGCCGCTCTGCAATGCATAGGCCAGCTCCACGTAACCGATCCCGCCCTTGATCTGCTTGACGTAGGAGGCCACGCCTTCGTTGCCCTTGCCGCCGACGCCGCCCGGCCACTGCACCGAGGTGCCTTCGCCGACCGTGTTCTTCCATTCCGGACTGACCTTGGACAGGTAGTTGGAGAAGTTGAAGGTGGTGCCCGAACCGTCGGAACGATGGACCAGGCTGATCTTCAGGTCGGGCAGGGCCACGCCCGGGTTGACCGCGGCAATGGCCGCATCGTTCCACTTGCCGATCTTGCCGAGGAAGATGTCCGCCAGCAGCGTGCCGGTCAGCTTCAGCTGGCCCGGCTGCAGGCCGGCGACGTTGAGCACCGGGACCACGCCGCCGATGGCCGAGGGAAACTGGCCAAGGCCGGCCTGGGCCAGTTCCTGGGTGGAAAGCGGCTTGTCGGAGGAGCCGAAGTCGACGGTGCCGGCCTTGATCTGGGCAATGCCGCCGCCGGAACCGATCGACTGGTAATTGACCTTGGCGCCGGTGGCGGCGTTGTAATCGGCCGACCACCTCGAGACCAGCGGGTAGATGAAGGAGGCGCCGGCGCCTGAAATCTCGGCGGTGCTGGGAGTGGCTGGCGTGGAGGCGCCGGTGCCGTTGGCCTCCGGCGCGGTGGTGGCCGGCACCGTGGTGTCGGCGGTTCCGCCGCATGCGGCCAGGACCAGGCTGACGGACAGGGTGAGAAGGGCGAGGCGTGCCGGCTTCAGGTTCATGGCGCTTACTCCGTATGACGGGCGGTGCCGGCGGCAGGCCAGCGGGTCATGCCATGAAATGATGTTTTTGTTACATGGGTATGACAGGAGGCCGGGAGCCCGGGACGAGCCGCGTAGCGAGGAGCCTGAACGAGCTGTGCTTTCGGTGGCGGGAGGGTCGTGCTCTGACGTTTCCCTCACTCCTCGCGCTCCTTCCCCATCTCCAGTTTCCCGCCCCTTTCTCCAGCCCCTGGCGCAAAAAAAGAGCGCGGACCTCGCGGTCCGCGCCCGTGAACGACTTGGGGGAGAGAGCCCTTCGTTCAGTACGCCATGTTCTGCGACCAGTAGGCCTCGATCTGCGAGACCAGCGCGTCGGGCAGCGGCACGTAGCCGAGCGAGGTGGCCTGCGCATCGCCCTTGGCATACACCCAGCGGAAGAATTCCTTGGCACCCTTGGCGCCCGCCGCGTCCTTGGGCTGCTTGTACATCAGGATGAAGTTGGTGGCGATGATCGGCCAGGACTGTGCGCCCGGGGCATTGGTGTTGACCAGGTAGAAGTCCTTGGTCGCGCCCCAGTTGGCGCTGGCCGCAGCCGCGGCGAAGCTGTCGTCGCTGGGCACGATGAAGTTGCCTTCGGCATTCTTCAAGCGCGAATAGGCCATCTTGTTCTGCAGCGCGTAGGACAGCTCGACATAGCCGATGCCGCCCTTGATCTGCTTGACGTAGGCGGCCACGCCTTCGTTGCCCTTGCCGCCGATGCCCGCCGGCCACTTGACCGTGGTGCCTTCGCCGACCTGGCTCTTCCACTCGGCACTGACCTTGGACAGGTAGTTGACGAAGTTGAAAGTGGTGCCCGAGCCGTCGGAGCGGTGGACGATGGTGATCTTGGTGTCGGGCAGGGTCAGGCCGCCATTCAGGGCGACGATGGCCGGATCGTTCCACTTGCTGATCTTGCCCAGGAAGATGTTGGCCAGGGTTTCGCCATCCAGCTTCATCGCGCCGGCAGCGACGCCCGGCACGT
>SEHC01000273.1 GCA_004173415.1 Lysobacteraceae bacterium | reverse complement strand
TCCTCGTCGGCGTCCTTCTGCTCGACGATGGCCGCGACCCGGCCTTCGGCATCGCGCACGATGCGGCCGTAGCCGGTGGGGTCGGCGAGTTCGGCGACCAGCACGGTCAGCCGGCCCGGCGCATCGAGCAGGCGCCTGAGGGTCTCGCCACGGATCAGCGGCACGTCGCCGTACAACACCAGCACGGTGGCTGCATCGGGCACGCCGGGCATCGCCTGCTCGACCGCGTGGCCGGTGCCCAGTTGCCGCGCCTGGTGCGCCCATTGCAGGTCGGGCTGGTCGGCGAACGCGGCCTGGACCTGGTCGCCGCCGTGTCCATGCACGATGTGGATGCCCTGCGGCTGCAGGCTGCGCGCGGCGGCGATCACCTGGGCCAGCATCGGCTTGCCGGCGATCGGCTGCAGCACCTTCGGCTTGCCCGAGCGCATGCGTTTGCCTTCGCCGGCGGCAAGGATGATGACGTGCAGAGGTCCGGCCATGTGCGCTCCAGCAAGGGTTGTCGGCATCCATTCTAAAGCGAGGCGCTGGTAGCATGCGCACGATGACTTCACCCGCTGCCACGCCCCCGCAAGCCGCCACACCACATCCTGACCTCGCTCCCGCCCGCTGGCGGATGCTGCTGCTGTGGGCGGGCGTGCCGCTCTGCCTGCTGGGGCTGGCCCAATACCGTTCCTGGGAGCAATGGGCTTCCGGCCGCTTCGGCGAACTGGTCCTGCTTGCGCTGCTGGTCTGCGCCCTGGCGTGGGTGCCGCGGCGCTTCCTGCGCTGGTCCTGGGCCGGCGCCCTGGCCGTGGCCTGGAGCCTGTTGCTGGTGCCCTTCGCCGGGCCGTTGCCGGTGCTTGCGACCGCCCTGTTCTGCACGGCCGCGGTTGCGCTGGGCGGCGCCCTCGCCGCGCGCCAGCCCGTCGCCCTGCAGGCGGCCTGCGGCCTGGTGCTGATCGGTGCCGTCCTTGGCTGGCTGCTGCCGTTGCCGCTGCACAACCGCTGGACCTACCTGCTGCTGTGCGGCGGCTTGCTGGCATGGCGCCGACGCGCGCTGGCCTCGGCCTTGTCCCAGGCGCGGATGGGCTGGCGCGAGGCAATCGCAGAAAGTCCGCGCACCGCCGCCTTCGCCGTGCTTGCGCTGGGCCTGGCCAGTACCGGTTGCTGGCTGCCGACCATGCAGTTCGACGACCTGGGCTACCACTTGCGGCTGCCGTGGCAGTTGCTGCTCGAGGGCAGCTATCCGCTGGATCCGGCCACCCATGTCTGGGCGCTCGCACCCTGGCTTGCCGATGTGCAGCAGGCCGTGCCCCAACTCATCTCCGGCGATGAGGCGCGCGGGCCGCTCAACGCCGCGTGGATCGCCATCACCGCCTGTGGCGTCTGGCAATTGGCCCGGGTACTGGGCGGCGGCGCGCGGGCCGGCTGGTTGTCGGTCGCCCTCTATGCCAGCCTGCCGCTGACCGCGGTGCTGGGCGCCAGCATGCAGACCGAAACCACCACCGCCGCGCTGCTGGCCTGGCTGGTCGTGCTGATCGCGCGCACGCCATCTCCGCAATCCCCGGCCCTGTTCGCCGGCGCGATCCTGGTGGGTGGCCTGCTCGGCCTCAAGCTGGGTGCCGCGGCGCTGGCGCTGTTGCTGCTGCCCTGGGCACTGCTCCGCCACTGGCCGCTGCGCGACGCGCGCCGGGTGCTGGCCGCCGGCCTGTTGGCCCTGGCCCTGGGCAGCAGCAGCTATGTGTATGCGGGCGTAGTCGCCGGCAATCCGTTCCTGCCGATGTTCAATGCCTGGTTCCGCTCGCCGTTCATGCCGCCCACCGACATCGGCGATCTGCGCTGGCACCAGGGCTTCGACGCGGACCTGCTGTGGGAGCTCACTTTCGATACCAGCCAGTACCTCGAGGCCTACCCGGGCGCGGCGGGTTTCATCCTGGTGGCGCTGGCCGGCGCCTGGGTGCTTGCCCTTGGCGATCGACGCAACTGGGCCATCGCGCTGATGGCCACGGTACTGCTGGCCGCGTCATTGCTGCCGATGCAGTACCTGCGCTACGCCTTCCCGAGCTGCGTGGTGCTGCTGCCGGTGCTGGTGCTGGCCAGCCTGCGCAATCATCCCCGCGGCGCGGCGCTGCTCCTGTCGGGCGTGTGCGTGCTCAACTTCGCCTTCCAGGCCAATGGCCACTGGATGCTGAGGACCGGACTGCTGAAGCAGGCGGTGAAGTCACTCGGCCAGGACCCGCCCCTGTACGCCAACTACGCGCCGGAGAGATTGTTCCTGCAGCGGATCCGCGCGCAGGCGGGATCACGCGATGTGCTGGGCCTGGATCCGGGCCTGCCGATCGCGGCCGAGATCGGTAGCCGCGGGCGCACCGTTTCCCACTACGATCCCGCGCTGGCCGAGGCGGCGCGCAGCGCCGATGCCGACCCCAGTGGCGCGGCGTGGGCCGCGCTGTTCCGGCGCGAACGCATCGGCGAGGTGCTGCTGCGCGCCGATACGCTCAGCCCGGCCCAGCGCGCCGGCCTGGAGAAGGCGGGCGCACGCCGGCAGGCCGTCTCCGGCCAAGCGCAGTGGTGGAGCCTGCCCGCGCAAGACGCGCGCCCATGAGCATCCTGCGCCAGAGCCGCTCCTACCTGGTGATCGGCATCATGCAGTGGTTGCTGGACTGGGCGGTGATGGTGGCTTTCAGCCACTCCGGCATGCCGATCGAACCTGCCAACGTGCTCGGCCGCATCAGCGGCGCCATGCTCGGCTTCTGGTTGAACGGCCGCATCACCTTCTCCGGCGACGAGCATCGCCTCGGCAAGACCCAGTTCGCCCGCTTCGTGCTGATGTGGCTGGTCATGACCGCGATCAGTACCTGGTCGATGGGCGCCATCGACGACTGGCTGGGCCTGCGCCGGGCCTGGCTGGCCAAGCCGGCGGTGGAACTGATGCTGGGCGCGATGGGTTTCCTGATCTCCCGGCACTGGGTCTACCGGCATTAGCCACAGGGCGCCGATGGCGTGCGTCGAAGGGGGTGGCGCCGGGCTTGGCACCGCGCTGCGCGGAGTAAAGCGATCTCGAGTATTCCGCGCAAGCAAAAAGAAAACGCCGGCACTGGGCCGGCGTCCTGATCCTGCGGGTGGCGCGGAACCTCAGTGCTTGAGGTTCTTGCGCAACCGCTCCAGCGCCTGCAGCTGCACGGTCGCTTCGACCAGCTTCTGCTGCGCCTCGGCCACGTCCATGGCCTCGCCACGGTTGGCCAGGATGCGCTCGGCTTCTTCCTTGGCCGCGCGGACTGAGGCTTCATCGATGTCGGTCGCGCGGATCGCGGTGTCGGCCAGGACGGTCACCACCTGGGGTTGCACCTCGAGGATGCCGCCGCCGATGGCGAAGTCCAGCTGTTCGCCGCTGGGCAGGGTCACCACGACCTTGCCGGCCTTCAGCCGGGTGATCAACGGCGCATGGCGCGGCGCGATGCCCAGCTCGCCCAGCTCGCCGGTGGCCACGACCAGGGTCGCCTCGCCGTGGAAGATCTCCTGCTCGGCGCTGACGATGTCGCAACGGATGGTGCTACTCATAACGTGCTTCTCTTCCGTTTCCCCCTCTCCCGC
>SEHC01000272.1 GCA_004173415.1 Lysobacteraceae bacterium | reverse complement strand
TCGGTTATCTCGTCCTCGCCGAACATCGGCGGGGCCTCCGGCAGCAGCGCCAGCATGTCCTTGACCAGCTGCTCCAGGCCATTGCGCTTGAGCGCCGAGATCAGGTGCACGCTGGCGAAGGTGCGTCCTTCGGTGATGCGCCCCAGGAAGGGCAGGAGCTCGGCCTTGAGCTTGATCTGGTCGACCTTGTTGACCACCAGCATCACCGGTATGCCGCTGTCGCTGAGCACGTTGTAGGCCAGGGTGTCCGCCTCGTCCCAGCGCCCGGCCTCGATCACCATCAGGGCTGCATCGACGTCTTCGATCGCCCCACGCGCTGCGCGGTTCATCACCTTGCTCATCGCCGATGCCGAGAACTTGCCCTCCTGCTTGTGCAGGCCCGGCGTGTCCACCAGGGCGATCTGCCCCTCCGGGAAGGTGGCGATGCCAAGCAGCCGATGGCGCGTGGTCTGCGGGCGGTTGGAGACGATGCTCACCTTGGCCCCGACCAGCGCATTGGTGAGCGTCGACTTGCCCACGTTGGGCCGGCCGATGACGGCGATGCTGCCGCTGCGATGCGGCGTGTCGGTACTCATTTGCAGATATCCAGTTTTTCCAGCACGCCCAGGGCGGCGGCCTGCTCGGCGTTGCGACGCGAACTGCCCTCGCCGTCGGCACTCAGGGTCGGATCGATGATGGTGCAGCTGACAGTGAACAACTTGGCATGGTCATCGCCGCTTTCGGAGACCAGTTCGTACACCGGCAGGGCCCGCTGCCTGCCCTGCAGCCATTCCTGCAGGCGCGTCTTGGCGTCCTTGCCGGGCTTGCCCACCGGCAGCGCGGCCAGCAAGGGTTCGAACCAGGGCAGCACCGCGGCGCGGCAGGCCTCGAAGCCGGCGTCCAGGTAGATCGCGGCGACGACGGCCTCCAGCGCATCGGCGAGGATGCTGTCACGCCGATGGCCGCCGGATTTCATCTCGCCCGGCCCCATGGTCAGCCGCGCGCCGAGTTCCAGCTGTCTGGCGATGGCCGCCAGCGAGGCTTCGCGCACCAGCTCCGAACGGGCCCGGGTCAGGGCGCCTTCGTCGGCCTTGGGCCAGCGCTGGAACAGCACCTCGGCCACGACCAGGCTGACGATGCTGTCACCCAGGAATTCCAGGCGCTCGTTGTGCGGGGCGCCGGCACTGCGATGGGTCAGGGCCTGCTCGAGCAGGCCCGGATCGGCGAAGCGGTAGCCGTCCAGCTCGCCGCGTCGGAACTTGAGGTCAATCGGTCGCACCTTGGCGGGTCAGGTCCTGCGAGATGTCGAACACGCCGACGACATCCAGGTTGCCGACCAGCGGCCGGCGCACCTCGTAATTGATCTTCATGTTCCAGCCGTTGTCGACGCGATCGATCTTGACGTCGGACTTCTCGACGCTATCGACGTAGTTGATGTCCAGCCGCTTGAACAGCAGGCTCTGGATCCGGGCCGGGTCCATGTCGCCCACGCCCGGTTCGCTGGCCAGGCCCTTGGCGGCACTGCGGACCTCGTAGTACTCCTTGTACATCGGGAACAACTGCATGGCCAGGTACGCGGCGAAGCCGACGACCGCCAGCACGATCAGGAAGCTGGTCAGGGTGATTCCGTCCTGCCTGTTGTTGAGCTGCTGCTTGCGATTCATGTGCGTTTTCCCCGGGTCAGACAACATGGTCACTCGATCTTGGTACCAATCCTGGAAGCCGAAAAACCGTCCTTGCAGAACCAGCCCTCGCAATTCAACCAGATCAGGAACGCCTTGCCGCGCAGGTTCTGCTCGGGAAGGAAATTGTGGTTGGGCAGGAGCTGGCCATTGCGGTCGAACTCCGGCCAGAGCCTACCGTCCTCGCTATTATCACGATTGTCGCCCATCACGAAATAGTGCCCTGCCGGCACTTCCCATTCGCCCTGGCCGACGATGTTGTCCAGCCCCTCCAGCACGGTATGGGTGCGGCCGGGCAGGTCTTCCTGCAGCAGCGCCGCGCCCTCGGTGCCCGGGGCCACGCCCCGGCCGTTGTAACTGCCCAGGGTCTGGTAGGCGACCGGCTGGCCATTGATGGTCAGGGCATTGCCCTGGAAGGAGATGCGGTCGCCGGGCAGACCGATCACGCGCTTGATCCAGTTGTTCTCGGGGTCGTGGGGCGGTTTGAACACGACCACCTCGCCGCGCTTGGGTTCGCCCAGCGCAACGAACTTGTGGTTGTTGATCGGCAGGCGCAGCCCGTAGCTGAACTTGTTGACCAGGATGAAGTCGCCGATCAGCAGGTTGGGCATCATCGAGGCCGACGGGATCTTGTAGGGCTCGGCAATGAAGCTCCGCAGCACCAGCACCAGGGCCAGGACCGGGAAGAACGCCCGCGAATAATCGACCAGCACCGGCTCTTCGTCCAGCAGGCCGCCGCGCGCGGCGCGGCGCTTGGCCAGGAACAGCTTGTCCAGCAGCCAGACGATGCCGGTCAGCAGGGTGAGCACGACCAGGATTGTTTCGAACCAGACCATAGGATTCCTTGAAGTGGCGACCACCATAGCATTTGGCCAGCACGTTCTTGCGCATCGCCTTGACCGTGCTGCGGGCGATCACCTGGGCGCCGACCGCGGCCTGGATGGCCACGTCGAACATCTGCCGCGGGATCAGTTCACGCATCTTCTCGGTCAGCTCGCGACCGCGGCGGTCCGCATATTGGCGGTGCACGATCAACGACAGCGCGTCGACCTTGTCGCCATTGATCAGCGTGTCCACGCGCACGAACGGGCCGGCCTCGAAGCGCAGGAAGTGGTAATCCAGCGACGCGTAGCCGCGCGACACCGATTTCAGCCGGTCGAAGAAGTCCAGCACCACCTCGGCCATCGGCAGCTCGTAGCTGATCTGCACCTGCGAACCCAGGTAGTTGATGCTGATCTGCCGGCCGCGCTTTTCTTCGCACAGGGTGATGACGTTGCCCACGTAGTCCGGCGGGGTCAGCACGTTGGCGCGGATGATCGGCTCACGGATCTCGTCGATCAGGTTCGCCTGCGGCAGCTTGGACGGGTTGTCCAGGCTGAGGACGCTGCCATCGGTCTTCAGGACCTCGTAGACCACGGTCGGCGCGGTGCTGATCAGGTTGAGGTCGTACTCGCGCTCCAGGCGCTCCTGCACGATCTCCATGTGCAGCATGCCGAGGAAGCCGCAGCGGAAGCCGAAGCCCATGGCTTCGGAACTCTCCGGCTCGAAGCGCAGCGCGGCGTCGTTCAGGCGCAGCTTCTCCAGCGCCTCGCGCAGGTCGGGGTAATCGTCCGCATCGACCGGGAACAGGCCTGCGAACACCCGCGGCTGCATCTCCTGGAAGCCGGGCAGCGGCTTTTCGGCCGGGTCGCTGGCCAGGGTCAGGGTGTCGCCGACCGGGGCGCCGTGCACGTCCTTGATCGAGGCGTTGATCCAGCCCACTTCGCCCGCCCCGAGCTTTTTCAGCTCCTTGCGCTTGGGGGTGAACACGCCGACCTTGTCGACCAGGTGGGTGCGGCCGGTGGACATGACCAGCATCTTGGTGCCGGGCACGATCTCGCCCTGCATGACCCGCACCAGCGAGACCACGCCCAGGTAATTGTCGAACCAGGAATCGATGATCAGCGCCTGCAGCTTGTCGGTATCGCGCGGGACCGGCGGAGGAATGCGCTCGACGATGGCTTCCAGCACGTCGACCACATTCAGGCCGGTCTTGGCGCTGATGGCCACGGCATTCTCGGCGTCGATGCCGATCACCGCTTCGATCTCGGCCTTGACCTTCTCGATGTCGGCGGTGGGCAGGTCGATCTTGTTGATCACCGGCACCACTTCCAGGCCCTGCTCCACCGCGGTGTAGCAGTTGGCGACCGACTGGGCTTCCACGCCCTGGGCGGCGTCGACCACCAGCAGGGCGCCTTCGCAGGCAGCCAGCGAGCGGCTGACTTCATAGCTGAAGTCGACGTGGCCGGGGGTATCGATGAAGTTGAGCTGGTAGACCTGCCCGTCCTTGGCCGTATAGGGCAAGGACACAGACTGGGCCTTGATGGTGATGCCGCGCTCGCGCTCGATCGGATTGGAGTCCAGGACCTGGGCCTCCATCTCGCGGGCCTGCAGGCCGCCGCACAGCTGGATGATCCGGTCGGCCAGCGTGGACTTGCCGTGGTCGACGTGGGCAATGATGGAGAAGTTGCGGATATTCCGCATTGACGCGGGAGGCGGGCTGGACTGGGGCTGCATGGGGGCGGCCACGAGGCCGTCAGAATGAATAACGGCGCATTATCGCATGCCTGCGCGGGGCTGGCCGCCCGTGACCGGGCGGCCCTGTGCCCACCCGGCCCTTGCAGCCGGCTTCAGTTGCCTTCGGAGGCGGTGACCGCGACGAAGGCCGAGCCTCCCTGCCCGCTGCGGACCAGCAACATCACTACGTCGCCGGCCTTGATTCCGCGCAGCTCCTGGTTGAACTGGGCCACGCTTCCCACCGGCTTGCGCCCGACCTGCAGGATCACCAGGCCAGGCTGCAGCCGGGCCTCGGCCGCCGACGCGCCATCGACGCGGGTGATGCGGATGCCCTCGCCGGCCTTCAGGCCGAACTGCTTGCGGGTACCGGCATCCAGTTCGGCCACGGAAATGCCCAGCAGGGCCGACTCGGCCCGTGCCGGGGCCGGTGCCGCGCCCGCCACCTCTGGATCGGTGGCCATTACTTCCCCGCCCTCCTCCAGGCTGGACAGGGTCACGGTGACGTCGCGCGGCTTGCCATCGCGGAGGATGCCCAGCTTCACCCGAGAACCCGGGGCCATCGCGCCGATGCGCGGGGGCAGGTCGCTGGAGGCCACGATCTCGGCCCCGTTGACCGAACGGATCACGTCACCGGCCTCCAGTCCCGCCTTCTGCGCGGCGCTGTCGCCGATCACATCGTTGACCAGTGCACCGCGGGTGTCAGGCAGGCCGAAGCCCTTGGCCATGTCCGCGGTGACCGGACCCACCTGCACGCCCAGTTGGCCGCGGCTGACCTTGCCGGTCGCCTTCAACTGCTCCACCGCGCCCATGGCCAGGTCGATCGGAATGGCGAAGCTGATGCCCATGTAGCCGCCGGAGGCCGAGAAGATCTGCGAGTTGATGCCAACGACCTCCCCGCTGGTGTTGAGCAACGGGCCACCGGAGTTGCCCTGGTTGATGGCCACGTCGGTCTGGATGAAGGGGACATAGCGCTGGTCGGCGTAGGGATTGCTGCGCCCGGTCGCGCTGACGATGCCGGCAGTGACCGAATGATCAAACCCGAACGGCGAGCCGATGGCGACCACCCATTGCCCCGGCTTGAGCGAATCCGAATCGCCCAGGCGTATGGCCGGCAGGTTGCGGGCGTCGACTTTCAGCAGAGCCACGTCGTATTGCTGGTCGCTGCCGATCACCTTGGCGGTCAGTTCGCGCCGGTCGGACAGTTTCACCGTGACCTCGTCGGCCCCATCGACCACGTGGTGGTTGGTCAGCACGTAACCGTCAGGCGAAATGATGAAGCCGCTGCCCATCGAGGTGCCGCGGCGTTGCGGACCGCGTGGCCCCTGCTGCGGTCCGGGCATCTGGAAATCGGGACCGAAGAAGCGGCGGAAGAATTCCGGCATGTCATCGGCGCCGGGGCCGGCGTCGGGGCCCGACGGGCCGCGTGGCGCCGGCCGGCTGCCGACCTTGGCCTCAATGTTCACCACGCCCGGACCGACCTGGGAGACCAGTTGGGTGAAATCCGGCAGGCCGGTAACGATCTGGGGTGCGCTGCTTTGCGCGATGGAACCGGTCACAGCCGCCGCCGCGGCCTGCGGCGATGCGGAGGGCTGCTGGGCGCAGGCGGACAGCGGCGCGGTAAGGATGAAAAGTCCAAGCAGACTGTTTCGAACACTGTGGGTCATCGAATGCATGCCTCGATCAATTGATAGATGGAATGGGGGACCGAACGGAATCGGTCCTGCTTCGGAAACGGTTGGGAACCGGTGCCTGCGGCGCCTTACTCGCGAGCAGTGCCAGCAGGCGGATTGACCGGCGGGCTTTCGGGCAGGCGAGGATCGAACGGGTAGAACGTGCGCTTCGCGCTGTCCGTGGAATAGCCCGCATTGAAGGCCCCGC
>SEHC01000271.1 GCA_004173415.1 Lysobacteraceae bacterium | reverse complement strand
TCCGCCTGGGACCTGCTCGCGCTGCCCCTCCTGGTGCTGGCGGTGATCGCGGTGCACGAGGCCGGCCACCTGCTGATGGGCCTGCGCCAGGGCATGCGGTTCCTGCTGTATGTGGTCGGTCCGTTCGGTTGGGTGGGCGGCGGCGAAGGCATCCGCTTCCGCTGGTTCTTCAACCTCGGCACGCTCGGCGGACTGGCCGCGGCGATGCCCGACCCGCAACGACCTCTGGCCGCGCAGATGAAGCCGATGGTGCTGGGCGGGCCGCTCGCGAGCCTGTTGCTGGCCCTCGGCGGCTTCGCGGTGATGGCGCTGGCCGGCGGCCGCGTCTCCGCGTACGGACTGATCATCGGCGCGCTCTCATCGGTCATCTTCATCGTCACCGCACTGCCCTTCCGCGCCGGCGGCTTCATGAGCGACGGCATGCAGTGGCTGGCGTACCGCCGCGGCGGCCCCGGTGTCGAGCGGCGTGCGCGCCTCACCGCGCTGATGGGCATGAGCATGGCCGGCACGCGCCCGCGCGATCTGGATGCCGACACCCTGCGCCAGGTGCTCGACGCCGCCGACGGAAGCGAGGTGCTGACCGACATGGGCGCCTGGTTCTACGCCTATGCCCGCGACCTGGATCGGGACGAGGTGGATGCCGCAGGCGCGTGGCTGCGGAAGATGGAAGCGGCGCTGGAAGGTTATCCGGAAGGATTCCGCCAGGGCATCGCGATCGAACTGGCGCTGCATGCGGCCCTCCAGCGCCATGACCCGGTCGAAGCCGCGCGGTGGCTGGAGCGCGCGCGAGGCGGGATCGTCGACGCCTCGCGACGACACTTCGCCGAAGCCGCGCTCGCCGCGCTGCGTGGCGACCAGGCCGGTGCCCAGCGATCGCTGGCGCAGGCCGACAGCCGCCTGCGGCAGAGCATGGACCCCGGCTTCGCCCTGCTGTCGCGCGACCAGATCGACGCGCTGCGAAACGCGCTGCAGGACGCGCCGTCCGCCGCCGCGACCTGAGGCGCGCGGACCGCAGTGTCCAATGTCACATTCGCCCTGCGCCTGCGTCGTGACAACATAAGGGTCGAGAAGACCGCCCGAACGGAGACGCCATGCGTCGAGTACTGATCGCCACCGCCGCCCTGCTGGCCGTCGCCTGCGCTCCCCAAGCGCAGGCACGCAAGCTGGGCTCGCTCGATTTCAAGGCCTGCTCCCTGAGCACGCCGTTTTCCGGCACCGCCATCCCGGCGCAGTGCGCGGTGTTGCAGGTGCCGGAGAATCCGGCCGCACCGACCGGGCGCAGGATCGGGCTGAAGATCGCCTGGATCCCCGCTGCCCGCGATGACGCGGCCGAGCCCGATCCGGTGTTCATGCTGGCCGGCGGCCCCGGCCAGTCGGCGACCGAAAGCTACCCGCAGGCCGCCAACGCCTTCGACGAAGTGCGCAAGAAGCGCCACCTGATCCTGGTCGACCAGCGCGGTACGGGCGGGTCCAACGCGCTGTCCTGCAAGGAGCCCTACGACGGGAACGAACTGGCGACGCCGCAGGCCGCGGGCGAGTACACCGGTCGCTGCCTGGCCGCGCTGTCCGGCCGCGCCGACCCGCGCTTCTACGGCACCACCGAGGCGATCCAGGACCTGGAGCTGGTGCGCAAGGCGATCGGTGCGCCGCAGGTCAACCTGGTCGGCATCTCCTATGGCACGCGCGTGGCCCAGCAGTACGCGGCCCGTTACCCGGCCAGCACGCGGACGATCGTGCTGGACGGCGTGGCGCCCAATTCGCTGGTCCTGGGCAACGAGTTCGCGCGCAACCTGGAGGATGCGCTGGACCTGCAGTTCGCGCTCTGCGCCAAGACCCCGACCTGCGTGCAGCGCTTCGGCAATCCGCGCGAGAAGCTGCGCGTGCTGATGGCCAGGCTGGCCACCGATCCGCCGCTGGTCACCTATCGCGACGGCATCACCGGCGAAGGCCGCCAGGAGCGACTTACCCCGCAGCTGGTGGCCGGCCTGGTGCGCATGTACGCCTACATGCCGCTGGCCTCGTCCTTGCTCCCGCTGCAGTTGAACGAAGCCGCCAACGGCCGTTACGACGCGCTGATGTCGCTGTCCAAGATGCTGGGCGAACAGATGGCCGACAGCATCAACATCGGCATGCAGCTGTCGGTGATCTGCACCGAGGACGGCAGCGAGCTGAAGGCGAACCCGGCCGACGAAGGCACCCTGCTGGGGAACGATTTCTCCACCTACCTGGTTGCGCAGTGCGCGGCGTGGCCCAAGGGCGTGCGTCCCGCCGGCTTCCGCGCGCCGTTGAAGACCGCCGTGCCCGCGTTGCTGCTGTCGGGCGAGTTCGATCCGGTGACGCCGTCGCGCTACGGCGATGCGGTGTTGAAGACCCTGTCGAAGGGCCGCCACCTGGTCCTGCGCGGCCAGGGCCACAACGTCATCGGCATCGGCTGCATGCCCAGGCTGATGGCGCAGTTCATCGACACCTCCGATGCCAGGGCGCTGGATGCCAAGTGCCTGGACAAGCTGGCCTACACCCCGCCGTTCACCGGTTTTTATGGATGGGAACCATGATCCTCGTAGACGACCTGCATAAATCCTTCACCGCCAAGAAGGTCACGGTGAAGGCCGTGGACGGCGTCAGCTTCGAGGCGCGCGACGGCGAGATCACCGGCCTGCTGGGGCCCAACGGCGCCGGCAAGACCACCACGCTGCGCATGCTCTACACGCTGATGAAGCCCGATGCCGGCCGCGTCCTGGTCGACGGCATCGACGTGGCCGGCGACGCGGAGGCGGTGCGGCGCGCGCTGGGCGTGCTGCCCGACGCGCGCGGCGTGTACAAGCGGCTCACCGCGCGCGAGAACATCGCCTACTTCGGCCAGTTGCACGGCCTGGACGCGGCGACCATCGCCGCGCGCACCGAACGCATGGCGCGCGCCCTGAACATGGAGGATTTCCTCGACCGGCGGACCGAGGGGTTCTCCCAGGGCCAGCGCACCAAGACCGCGATCGCGCGCGCCCTGGTCCACGACCCGCGCAACGTGATCCTGGACGAGCCGACCAACGGCCTGGACGTGATGACCACACGCGGGCTGCGCGAATTCCTCAAGCAGCTGCGCTCGGAGGGACGCTGCGTGGTGTTCTCCAGCCACATCATGCAGGAGGTCGCCGCGCTCTGCGACCGCATCGTGATCATCGCCCGGGGCCAGGTCGTCGCCTCCGGTACCGCCGACGAGCTGCGCGCGCAGACCGGCGAGGAGAATCTAGAGGACGCATTCGTCAAGGCCATCGGCTCGGAAGAGGGACTGCTCGCATGAAATCGCTCCGTGCCATGTTCACCGTCATGCGCGGAACTGCCCGTGGTCGGTCGCGAGCACGCGCCCAACCTGATCGCCTGGCTGGAAGGCCAGAACGTGGTGGTCAAGGCGCCGCCGCGCGACATCAACGCGGCCATCGCCAACCAGGACGTCGACGTGGTCCTGCGCATCGGTCCGGACTTCCCCGCGCAATGGCGCAAGAGCCTGCCCGCGCCGCTGGAGATCATCCAGGACAGTACGCGCCAGGATGCGCAGATCCCGGTGCAGCGATTGCAGGGCCTGCTCTCGGCCTATGGCGGCCAGACCGGTTCACTGCGCCTGCTCGCGCGCGGGGTCAGCCCCGGGACCGCCACCGCGATCCAGATCCGGCGCACCGACCTGGCCACGCCCGAAGCCCAGCGCGGACGCATGCTGTCCTTCATCCTCCCCTACTTCCTGATCATCAGCGCCTTCCTCGGCGGCGCCGCGCTGATCCTGGACGCGACCGCCGGCGAGCGCGAGCGCCAGTCGCTGGAGCCCTTGCTGGCCACGCCGGCGCCACGCGGCGCGATCGTCAGCGGCAAGATCGCCGCGGCCTGCCTGCTGGCCCTGGTCTCGCTGCTGCTGACCCTGCTGGCCTTCAAGCTCGGCGCGCTGCTTTCACCCACGGTGGGGCGGCAGATGGAAGTGAGCTTCCTGGCGATCGCCAAGCTGGTCCTGATCCTGCTGCCGATGGTGTTCATCGGCACCACCCTGCTGACTTACCTGGCGGCTTCGGCCAAGAGCATGAAGGAAGCGCAGAGCCACATGACCTGGCTGATGTTGTTGCCGATGCTGCCGACCATCGTCCTGCTGGTGAACCCGGTGAAGACGCAGATGTGGCAGTTCGCGGTGCCGTTCCTCGCCCAGAACCAGCTGATCCTCAAGGTCGTGCGCGGCGAAGTGGTCAGCGCCCAGCAGTGGGCGCTGTACCTGGCGGCCGGCTTCGGCCTGGCGGCGATCCTGTGGTTCGCCGCGACCCGGCGCTACCAGCAGGAACAGCTGGCGATCTCCGGCTAGCATCGCGAGAGCGCACAAAAAAAAGGCCGGCTGCGAGGCCGGCCTTTTTCTTTGGGCGGTGGAAGCCCCGGCGAAGCGCCGATGGTGATCTCGACCAGCACTTCGCCGCTGGTGCCGGCGCGCAGCGCCTCGGGCGGGTACTTCGGTGCCGGCGAGCTGACCAGGCGCAGCGCAGGCGCGGCGCTTGCGGCCGGGCGGGCGGCGGTGGTCGTGGCCGGGGCAGCGGTGGCGGGCGCGCGCGCAGCGGCCTCGCGCTGGGCGGCGGCGGCCGCTTCACGCTGGGCGGTGGCGACCCGCTCGGCCTCGGCGGCGCGGGCCGCTTCCTGCTGCTGGGTGACCAGCGCCGCGGCGGCGGCGCGCTGCTGTTCGGCCTGCTGGGTCACGCGCTGGGCTTCCAGCAGCTTGGCCTGGGCATCGGTCTCGGCCTTGGTCTTCTCATCGGTGACCGCACGCTGGGCGACCGCCTGCTGGGCGGTGGCGATGCTCTGCTTCAGCCGCGGCAGCGCCGGCGCCTTGGCGTCGGCCTTCTCGATCAGGGCCGAAAGGCGCTGGGCTTCGGCGAAATCCTCGCGGGCGATGCTCTGCTCGGTGGCGATCAGGGTGTACGGCATCAGGTCGGTCAGGGCGCTGGCCACGGCCGGGTCATTGGGCAGCTTGTCGCGCAGGGCCAGGTAGTACTCCATGGCGTTGTCGCCGCCCGGGGCGTAGATGCGGTTCTCACCCAGGGCCTTGGTCGCGGCGCCGCGCAGTTCGTCCGCGCCCATCGCCTGGACCTGGGCCGAGACCGCCGGTGCCGGCGGCGCGGCGACGGTGGCCGCAGGCGTCGCGGCAGGTGCGGCGGCCCCGGACTGTTCGTCCTTGGAGCAGGCCGCCAGCGCGACCAGCAACGAAAGCGCCAACCAGCGCGACTTCTTCGAAATCGTGGCAAAAGACATTCTTCTTACTCCCCAGACAAGCAATGGAAACCCCGAATCTGCCAAGCATGAAGCATGCCAGCGCATTTGTCGGCTCCGGCCGGCTTATTTGCCGATGCAGAAGGTCGAAAAGATGCGTCCGAGCATGTCATCCGGCGAGACCTTCCCGGTGATCTCGCCCAAGGCATCATGGGCCAGGCGCAATTCTTCGGCGGCCAGCTCCAGCATTTCGTGATCCAGTTCACGCTTTGCCGCATCAGCATGGTCTTGGCCCCGGACCAGCGCTTCCACCTGGCGCGCGCGCGCGGAGAACTCGCCCTGTGCGCCTTCGCCGGCGTGGCCCAGGGCCAGGGCCCGCAGGCGCGCATGCAGGTCATCCAGTCCTGCGCCGGTCACCGCCGAGACCTGGACCGAGGCTGGGTCATCTGTCGGCCCGGGCCCGGCGCATGCCTTCACGCTCGATCGCATCGCCGCCCTCGCGCAGGCCCGCGGTGTCCACCAGCGTCAGTTCCAGACCATCCAGGCGCACGGTTTCGCGCAGCACGTCGCGGGTGGTGCCGGCGACCTCGGTGACGATGGCGCGGTCGCTGCCGGCCAGCGCGTTCAACAGAGAACTCTTGCCGGCGTTGGGCGGACCCACGATCACCGCATGCAGGCCGTCGCGCAGCTTGCGGCCGCGCTCGGCATCGGCCAGCAGCTCGGCGAGCTGGGCCGAAGCCTCGGCCAGCTGGCGCCTGACCGCTTCGCCGCCCATCGTATCCAGTGACTCGTCGGCGAAATCGATCGCCGCCTCCACGTGCACGCGCAGCGCCGACAGACTATTGGCGATCGCCTCGACCCGATCCGAGAACACGCCTTCCAGCGCACGCCGCGCCGCCCGCGCCGCGCGCGCATCGGTGGCCGCGATCAGGTCGGCGATGGCCTCGGCCTGGGCCAGGTCCAGGCGCCCGTTGAGGAAGGCGCGCTCGCTGAATTCGCCCGCCCGGGCATGGCGCGCGCCAAGGGCGCAGGCGCGGGCGACCAGCTGCTGCAACACCACCGGGCTGCCATGGGCCTGCAGCTCGACCACGTCCTCGCCGGTGAAACTTCGCGGACCGGGGAAGCCGAGCGCGATGCCATCGTCGATGGCCTCGCCGTCGGCGCCGACGAAGCGCACGTGGTGCGCATGTCGCGGGCGCAACCCACGGCCGCACAGTTCGCGGGCAATGGCCAGGGCACGGGGTCCCGACAGGCGCACGATGCCGACCCCCCCGGCGCCGGCGGCGGTGGCGATGGCAACGATGGTATCGGCGTGGTCTAGGCCGGGAGCTGAGTGGTTCATGCGTCGAGCCTGTGCGGGGAGCAGAGTCTTGCATATCCGTGCTGCGCCTCCCGCC
>SEHC01000270.1 GCA_004173415.1 Lysobacteraceae bacterium | reverse complement strand
CGGCGGACTCGATGATGCCAAACCCGGCCGCGCGTCCATGTGTACGTGAAGCGTGGCAGTGGCAGGCCATGGCGCATGCACGGTGGACCGGCCGCGTCGACGGCAACGGCAAAGGGATGGATACTCCGCGCGATGGCTTCTACGCCCGCTCCAGGCAACGAACAGGCGGGTTGGGCGGCAAGCCTGGCCACGCATGCGCGCAACCATTGGCTGGTCGCCGGCGGGCTGGCACTGGCCGGGCTGGTGGTGCTGGTCCTGCTGGCGCTGGGCAGCGAGCCGCTGGCCAGCGGGCGCGGCCGGCAGGCGCTGGGCCTGGCCGTGGCCGGGGGCATGGCCTGTTTCCTGACCAATGCGGCCGGCGCTTCGCTGGCCCTGTCGTTGCGTTCCATCCCCCGAAGGGTCGAGGACGTGCTGCTGGGACTGGCGGCGGGGATGATGCTGGCCGCCAGCTTCTTTTCCCTGCTGGTGCCGGCGCTGGAGGCGGCCGCGACCCAGACCCAGGGTCCCCTGGCCGCGGTCGCGGTGGTGGTCGCGGGCCTGGCGCTGGGGACCTTGCTGATGCTGGGACTGCACGCCTTCACTCCGCATGAGCACGAAACGGCCGGCGCCTGCGGTCCGGGGCACCGGAAAGTCGGCCGCGTATGGCTGTTCGCCCTGGCGATCGGACTGCACAACTTCCCCGAAGGCATGGCCGTGGGGACCGCCTTCGCCGAGGGCGACCTGTCGGTGGGCCTGCCGGTGACAGCGGCCATCGCCCTGCAGGACCTGCCCGAGGGGCTGGTCGTGGCCCTGGCGATGCGCGCGGCCGGATTCGGCGTCGGCCGTTCGGTCCTGATTTCGATCGGGGTCGGGGCGGTGGAACCGCTCGGCGCCGTGTTCGGCCTGACCCTGTCCAGCGGCCTGGCCATCGCCTATCCGCTGGGCTTGGCCTTGGCGGCGGGTGCGATGCTGTTCGTGGTCTCGCACGAGGTCATTCCCGAAACCCACCGCCACGGCCACGAGACCCCGGCCACGGTCGGACTGATGGCCGGGTTCGCGCTGATGATGTTGCTCGACGCCCTGCTGGGCTGAATTGCGCGGTGCTGGTAGAGCGCGTCCATGTCCGGGTGACGCGCTGGGTCGAAAGTGGCCACGCCGATGCTGGCGGTCAGGCGCATGGGCCGGCCGTCGACCACGACCGGCTGGCTCACCAGGTCCTGGCGGAAGCGTTCGGCATGCTGGGTGGCGCTGGCCAGGTTCTGGGGCAGGACCACCGCGAACTCCTCGCCGCCGACCCGCGCCGGCAGGTCGGTGGCGCCATCGAAGTGCCGCACCAGGCGTTCGGCCACCGCGACCAGGCAGGCATCGCCGAGGGCATGGCCGTGGGTGTCGTTGATCTGCTTGAAGTGGTCGATGTCCAGCAACAGCAGGCTCAGTGGCGGGCCGCCGGCCAGGGTCCGCGTGCAGGCGCTTTCCAGCGAGTCGGAGAACTGGCGCCGGTTGGCCAGTTCGGTCAGCGGGTCGATGCGGCTCTGGCGCGAGAACAGGTCGCGCTGGGTGCGCAGTTCCTGGTCCAGGTCCAGGCGTTGCTGGTATTCGTGGTAACTGCGCAGCAGCGAGATGACCACGTAGACCAGGTACACCGCGCACATCAAGGCGTTGGCGCGCTGGCCCGGGTCGGCCAGCATCATCGCCAGCCCCGGCACGCACAGCAGGCCGATGCCGGCGAAGGCGAAGCCGCGGCGCATGCTGAAGGCGTGCGCGACCGCGGTGCACAGGCCCAGGGTGAACAGCAGCCCGGTCACCCGCGCCTCGCCGAAGCGCGCGTCCAGCGTCACCCAGCAGAACAAACCGCCCCACAACGCCGTGGTCAGCAGCACGATGCCCCAGTGCACGCGCAACCAGCGTTCCAGCGTGGCCTCGCTGCCGTCGGCCAGTGGCCGGTGGACGAAGCGCTGCGTGGCCAGGGCAAGGAACACCACCAGCAGCGCCGCGCTGGCCAGGGTGGCGAAACCGAAGGCACCCCCGTACAGCGCCACCACCACCCAGGCGGCGGCATAGAAATAGCCGCCGGTCAGCGCCCGTTGATAGGTGTCGACCATTTCCTGGCTCAGCCTGCGATGGCGTACGGCACTCAGCGTGCGGGTCATGGACGGTCCGTGTGCAGCGGGCGGGAAGGATTCGGAAAGAAGGGCAGGTAGTGGATTACGCAAGACCCATGCCAGCGCCCGTCGTCGAGGCGGTTTGCCTGCCCCCGGGCAGCGATCCATTCGCGATCCGGGATGACCATTAACACCCGGCGGCGTGCCAGCGCCGCGTGAAGGCGGCCGCCGCGTCCGTACCGGCAAACGTTTCCGCGGCCTCTTGATCAGGATCAAGTCGCTGCGGGCATGGCGGGATTCCAATACGGCCATACCAGTCGCCGCGGAGGCCGCCATGCTCAAGGATCTCGTCGTTCCCCTCGCCGGCACGCCCGCCGACACCGATGCGCTGAACCTGGCGCTGGCCTTGGCCGGCAGCAGTTCGGGCCACGTCACCGCGCTGGAAATCGTCAACCTGCCCATGCCGGTGGTCGCGCCGTGGGGCATGGCCCCGGACCTGGCCTTGGGCGAAGCCCACGAACAGCTTCGCGCGCGCGGCCGGGCCAGCGCGGCGGCGTTGCGGCAGCGGCTGGAGGGGGAAACCGCTTCGCATGAAGTGCTGGTTGTGGAAACCCTGTTCGCCGAACCGGCGCAACTGGCCGCGCGGGTGGCCTTCCTGTCCGACCTGGTCGTGGTCGGCAAGGCGCTTGGCGACACCGCCGAAGGTGCGCGTACCCGGGCCATGATCGGCAGCCTGCTGCTGGAGTCGGGGCGGCCGGTGCTGGTGGTGCCACCAGGATGCGCCGCGCCGATGCCGCCGCGCCGGGTGGTGCTGGGCTGGAAGTCCACCCCGCAGGCGTCGCGCGCGCTGCACGATGCGCTGCCGCTGCTGCGCACCGCCGAGGCGGTGGACGTGTTGATGGTCGATGCGGGCGCGGAGGCGCGCGCCGCCGGCGACGCCGACCACGCCGGTGCTGGCGTGCTCGCGCACCTGGGCCGGCATGGCATCAATGCCAGCGTGGTGCTGAAGGACTCGGCGGGCCGTCCGGCGAGCGAAGTGCTGCTCGAGCACATGCAGCAGGTCGACGCCCAGTTGCTGGTGGTCGGCGGCTACGGACACACCCGGCTGCGGCAGTGGGCCCTAGGGGGGATGACCCGGGAACTGTTGTTCACGGCCAGGGTGCCGGTGCTGTACTCGCACTAGCCCCGCGGTCAGGGCTGCGCCGCCACCCCGGGCATTGGCGCCGGGACCTCGTCGGCTTTGCACGGCGCCGCGCTGCCGGGCGCATAGTCGACCAGCATGCGCAGGTCGGCCTCCCGGGCCAGGGTCGCGCGCAACGCGCACGCGGTCCCGTTGAGGTACATGGCGGTGTTGTCGAACATGGCCTGGAACAGGCCGCATTGCGCGCTGCGGTATTGTTCCCAGTGGCGCTGGGCGGCGGCCAGCGCGGCGCCCACGGACGGGCAGTGCGAGGCGGCGATGCGCTGCAGCGCCGCCACGATCAGCAGGTCGCGACGAAGGGTTTCCTGTTCCACGCATTCCCCGGTCATGGCCCCGCCGACCCGATACTGCGGATCGTTGCGGCACTGGGCCAGCAGCCGCTGGTATTCCTTCTCGAGCGCTGGCGCGGCAGGAGGCCGGGCGCTGGCGGCCAACGGCCACGCAAGGCCCAGCAAAAGCGCCAGGCAGGGGCCGCGCCAAACACGGTGCAGGCGTGGCGAAGTCATCGGTACGGCCTCAGTTGTGCGGGTCGATACCGATGATGGAGCAGATCTGCGCGTGGGTGAAGCCATGGAAGCGACGCCCGCCGGTCGTGTGCCGTTGCGCGAACAGCTTGCCGTTGGCCGGCGTGCGCTCGCGTTGCTCCTGCAGCAGCCAGCGGGCGTAATCGTTGCCCAGGTTGCGGGCCCGGATCGGGTCGATCTTCGGTTTCGGCATGCATCGATCCTACGGGAGTGGGCGGAGTCCGGCGCGGATCATGCGGTCGCGCGCGCCGGCAAGGACGGCATCTTATCCGCATGCATGCCGGTCGCAAGGCCGGCGGCCGACCGGCCTCGCGTCACCCGGCCTGAACCCCTGGCGTGGAAAGCTGCAGTGAATCGATCAGGAGCACGGACATGGCCGACGAAAAACCCAAGCAGAAGCCCGGACCCGAGAGCGGCTACCGCGAGCAGCAGGACCCGCGCGGCCAGCCCGGCCAGCACCAGCGCAAGGACGGCCGGCAGCTGCCCGAGCAGGCGGATCCGGAGAAACCCAAGCCCAGGGAGCCCTGAAACCGGGTCGCTTTCCAAGCGCATCATGCGCGCCGGAAGGCGCGCGCATGATGCGCTGGCCGGTCGTCCTTGCCCTCGTACCAGGCGGCCACGAACGGATTCCAGAGGCGTTCGACCACCGCCCGGTCGGTGTCCACGCTGAGGTTGCCCTTGATGCTGGCGAACAGGTCGTGGTCCTTGGCGCTGAAGGCGGCGATGGCGCGATGGCCGTCGCCCAGGTGCTGGACCAAGGCGTTGTCCTTCGAGGTGAAGAACCAGATCGGGCCGCCGCTGTCGCCCTCGAACTGCGCGGTCATGGGCCGGGAATGGCCATCCTCCACGCCGTCCAGCCCCAGCATCAGGGTGCGGTCGGATTTGAGCGCCTTCCAGAATTTCTGTTCGAGTTCCCGTGCTTGCTCGGTCATGTTCGATCCTCTTGGTCTTGCGAATGCGGATGGGAGCAGGCACGCATCGATGCGGCGCGGAGGCATCCGCTGACGTGCGATGCGTGCGGCACCTGCGTTATGAACGGCTGCGCGTAAACGCGACGAGAAGCGCAAGCTCATCTGCCCGTAACTTCAGGGGCGCAGTGACGTGGATGGCCGATCACCCGCGCCTTCAGCGGTGCCCGCACCGCCCACCCGCAGCACCGCGCATCGGCACGTACCGCATTGCGGACGTACTCAGGGCCAGCGCAACCAGCGCAGTGACAGGCAGGACAGGCCGCCATCGAGGCGGCCAAGCTCGGCAGCCTGCAACGGCACCACCCGGTAGCCGAGCTGGTCGAGGTGTTCGTGGGTGCGGGGGAATCCGGCCGCGAGCAGGACCACGTCGTTGACCCGCAACGCGTTCGCCGCCGCTTCCTCGCCCTCGGCCACCAGGACCTGGCGGAACCCATCGAAGACCCCGGAGTCGGCCAGGCGCCGGGTAGCCAGCACGCTCTCGTCATCCAGCAGCGCGCAGTCGCTCTTGAAGTGCAGCACGCCCGCCGGCGTGGCCACGATCCGGCCGCGCTGGCCCAGCCTGGGCAGGCACTCCAGCAGGGCCTCGGCGCCGGCCCGGTCGGTGCGCGCGGAAAGTCCGACCAGTACGCCCTGTGGCGTCGCCAGCACGTCGCCGCCCTCGACGCTGCCGGGACCCGCCAGTTCGAGCACGTGGTCGAAGCGCTCGCGCAGCGCCGGTGCGATTTCCGCGACTTCTCCTGCGCGGCTGGCGGCGCCGGGACGCAGCAGGATGGCCCCCTCGGTGAAGACCAGCGCCGGGTCCTCGACGAAGATCGAATCGGGATAGTCGTGCAGGGCCGGCAGCACGCTGACCTGCAGGCCGGCCGCGCGCAGCGCGGCGCAGTAGGCCAGGTGCTCGGCTTCGATCCCGGCCAGCGACGGGTCGGGCCCATCGCCGCCGCGAAGGCCGTTGACCACCGACCGCGCCGGGCTGCGCAGCAGGGCCGAATCGAACTGGAACCGGGTGGGAGCGTGCATGGGTCACTCCTGCGAGGGCGGCCTGTTACCCGCAGCTCACTGCGCGCGGCGAGCGGGGGCCGGGATGACGGGCCGGCCTGCCCGGCCCCTGGGCATGACTTCCGGCCTGTTGACTACATCTGTAGTCATGTGCATTCTTGACTACAACTGTAGTCAGAAGGTGCACGGCATGCGACGCAAGACCATCGGTGATCAGGAACTGGCCCTGCTGCAACACATCGCCGCGCTGGGCGATGCGTCGGTGGGCGAGGTGGCCGCCACGTTCGGCGAGCCACGCGGGCTGGCGCGTTCCACCGTGCTGACGATGATGGAGCGGTTGCGGGCCAAGGCCTATCTCAAGCGCAGGCAGGTCGCCGGCGTCTACCGCTACGCCGGGACCGCCGGCCAGGCCGACGTGGTCCACGGCGCAGTGGGCAGCTTCGTGGAGAAAACCCTGCAGGGTTCGGTCTCGCCGTTCGTGGCGTGGATGTCGCAGCGCACCGAGGTCAGCGACGAGGAACTCGCCGAGCTCGAGACCCTGGTCGCCACGCTGCAATCCAAGCGCAGGGAGGGCTGAGCCATGAACGTGGATTTCGTCGTCGC
>SEHC01000269.1 GCA_004173415.1 Lysobacteraceae bacterium | reverse complement strand
TCCGGCGCGATGTTCTCGTGCGTGGGCGTGCTCTACGACCGCATGCACACGCGCATGATCCGCGACTACGGCGGCGTGGCCAACGTGATGCCGTGGTTCGCGGTGCTGTTCGTGTTCTTTTCGATGGCCAACGCCGGCCTGCCGGGCACCAGCGGTTTCGTCGGCGAGTTCATGGTCATCGTCGCCAGCTTCCAGGACCATCCGTTCATCGCCCTGTTCGCGGCCACCACGCTGATCATCGGCGCGGCCTATACGCTGTGGCTGGTCAAGCGCGTGCTGTACGGCGAAGTCGCCAACAAGCACGTGGCCGAGCTCACCGACATCAACGGCCGCGAGGCGCTGGTGCTGGGCGTGTTCGCCATCGGCGTGCTGGCGATCGGGCTGTGGCCCAAGCCGCTAACGGACCTGATGGAGCCGGCGATCGCGCAACTGGCGACGCAGCTCGTCAACAGCAAGTTGTAAGGAACCATGATGACCACGTCCACGATGTCCACCTCCGCCGACCTGTTGCCGCTGCTGCCGGAACTGGTGCTCCTCGGTGGTGCCTTCGCCCTGCTGATGCTCGACCTGTTCCTGGACCACAAGCGCCGCTTCGTCACCCAGGTGCTGGCGCTGGCCGTGCTGGTCGGCGTGCTGGCGATGATCGCCTGCGGCGTGGGCGGGCACGGCACCGTGTTCAACGGCATGTTCGTGCGCGACGCGATGGCCGACCTCAGCAAGGTGGTGATCCTGGCCACCAGCGCGGTCTCGCTGCTGTACGCCTGGCCCTACCTGCGCGAGCGCCAGCTGTACCAGGGCGAGGTGCCGGTGCTGGTGCTGTTCGCCACCGCGGGCATGATGATGCTGGTGTCGGCCGGCAACATGGTCATGGTCTACCTGGGCCTTGAACTGCTGGCGCTGTGCTCCTACGCGCTGGTCGCGCTGGACCGCGACAATGTCCCGTCGACCGAGGCGGGCATCAAGTACATCGTGCTGGGTTCGCTGGCCTCGGGCCTGCTGCTGTACGGCATGTCGCTGGTCTACGGCGCCACCGGCTCGCTGGACCTGGCCGCCATCCACGCCGCCTCGGCGCAGGCCAGCGACCGGACCCTGCTGCTGGCCGGCATGGTCTTCGTGGTCGCGGGCATCGCCTTCAAGCTCGGCGCGGCACCGTTCCACATGTGGCTGCCCGACGTGTACCACGGCGCGCCCACCCCGATCACCTTGTTCATCAGCGCCGGGCCCAAGCTGGCCGCGTTCGCCATGGCCTACCGCTTGCTCGAGGGCGGCCTGGGGACCATGTCCGAGCAATGGCAGCTGCTGCTTGCCGGCCTGTCGGCGGTATCGCTGGTGGTCGGCAACCTGATCGCCATCGCCCAGACCAACCTGAAGCGCATGCTGGCCTATTCGACCGTCTCGCACATCGGCTTCCTGCTGGTGGGGCTGGCCGGCGGCGACGAGCGGGGCTACGCGGCATCCCTGTTCTACGCGATCAGCTACGCGGTGATGTCCGCGGCGGCGTTCGGCAGCATCGTGGTGCTGTCCAGGCAGGGTTTCGAGGCCGACAGGATCGATGATTTCAAGGGCTTGAACGCGCGCAACCCCTGGCAGGCCGGCATGGTCCTGTGCGTGATGGCTTCGCTGGCGGGCGTGCCGCCTTTCCTCGGCTTCTGGGCCAAGCTGGTGGTGCTGGGCGCCGCTGTCCAGGCCGGCCTGGTGTGGCTGGCGATCCTCGGCGTGATCTGCGCGGTCATCGGCGCGTTCTATTACCTGCGCGTGATCAAGGTGATGTATTTCGACGAGCCGGTCGGCGAGTTGCATCCGCCGCGCACCGATCGCGTGGTGCCGGTGGTGTTCGGCATCAATGCGCTGGCCTTGCTGGTGCTGGGCATCTTCTGGAATCCGTTGATGGCCTGGTGCCAGTACGCGTTCGCCGGATGAACCCCGAACGCGATCCGGGCTTGCATTAAGTTCCTCGAGTCACCATAATTCCGCTTCTGATGCGGGGTGGAGCAGTCTGGCAGCTCGTCGGGCTCATAACCCGAAGGTCGCAGGTTCAAATCCTGCCCCCGCTACCAAGCTTCAAGGTTCGACGGGAAGTGCCGGCAAGGGCTTCCGCGGTTGGCCAAAGCCTGGGCTCGTGAAGGCGCATGTTCCCGCCTCCACACCGGAATCCAGCAGCATCGGACAAGGGGCCCATCAGGGCCCTTTGTTGTTTCCGGGCCATCATCGTTCCTCCATCCAACGGCGGGTTTCCATCACGTGAGCGACAAGGCAAGACAAATCGCCAGCTTGTTGTCACCCACGGTCCAGGCCCTCGGCCTGGAACTGCTGGGCGCCGAATACCTGCCCGCGCCGGGTAGCGCCACCCTGCGCCTGTACATCGACGTGCCCGAGGCCGAGCAGGCCGAGCGCATGGTCGGCATCGACGATTGCGAGTCGGTGAGCCGCGAGGTTTCCGCGCAGCTCGATGTCGAGGACCCGATCACCGGCAACTACACGCTCGAGGTCTCCTCGCCCGGCATCGACCGTCCGCTGTTCACCCTGGCCCACTTCGTGCGCCACCAGGGCGAGTCGGCCAAGGTCGTGCTGCGGCTGCCGCAGGACGGCCGCCGCCGCCTGCAGGGCGCGATCCTGCGCATCGAGGGCGACAGGGTGGTGTTCCAGGTCGACAACGCCGAGATGCCGGTGGCCGTCGAGAACATCGACAAGGCCCGGATCATGCCCGACTGGGTCGCGCTGGGCCTGGCCCCGCAGCCGAAGAAGCTGGGCGCGGGCAAGCCGATCGCCCCGCCCAAGCCGGCGGCGAAGAAGGCAGCAAAAAAAGTGGCCCCGGCCAAGACGGCCAGGAAGCCGGCCGCCCGCAAGGCGGCGAAGAAGAACTCGGCAGGGAAACCTGCTTCAGGTAAAGCGGGCCCAGGCAAGCCGGGCCGGGAAAAAACCAACCAACCGGCGGCCAGGCGGCCGCGCGCGGAGTGAACGATGAGTAAGGAATTGTTGCTGGTAGTGGATGCGGTCGCCAACGAGAAGGGCGTGCCGCGCGAAGTGATCTTCGATGCCATCGAGGCCGCGCTGGCCTCGGCGGCGAAGAAGCGCTATCCCGACCAGGAAGTGCTGACCCGCGTGACCATCGACCACAAGACCGGCGAGTACGAGACTTTCCGCCGCTGGGAAGTGGTCGCCGACGACGTGGTCATGGAGTCGCCCGACTACCAGATCCGGCTGATGGACGCAGAGGACGAGAGCGAAGGCGCCGAGGTCGGCGACTACATCGAGGAGCAGATCGAGAACCCCGATTTCGGCCGCATCGCCGCCCAGGCCGCCAAGCAGGTCATCGTCCAGCGGGTCCGCGAAGCCGAGCGCGCGCAGGTCGTCGACGCATGGAAGGACCGGGTGGGCGAGCTGGTCACCGGCATCGTCAAGCGCGCCGAGCGCGGCAACATCTACGTGGACCTGGGCGGCAACGCCGAGGCCTTCATCCCCAAGGACAAGGGCATCCCGCGCGACACCCTGCGCGCCGGCGACCGCGTGCGCGGCTACCTGTTCGACGTGCGCACCGAGCCGCGCGGCCCGCAGCTGTTCATCAGCCGCGCCGCCCCGGAGTTCATGATCGAGCTGTTCAAGCTGGA
>SEHC01000268.1 GCA_004173415.1 Lysobacteraceae bacterium | reverse complement strand
GCGCAGGTGCACGGTCATCTGCTCAAGGCGCATCGGCATCGCCTCGCCGGTGGCGGCCGCCGCGCCACAGCCACAGCAGCACCAGCGTCCACAGCACGCCGGACACGCTGAACTTGATCCAGGCCGGGATCGATTGCGTCGACGACCAGAACGCTTCGATGAACGCCGCCAGCAGCAGCATGAAGGCGATGCCCAGGCACAGGCGCGCGCCCTTGATCCCGCCGGCGACCAGCGCATCCAGGCGCGTGCGCCGGCCCGGGGCGACCAGGTTGTAGCCCAGGCGCAGGCCGGCGCCGCCGGCCAGGACGATGGCGGTGAGCTCGAACGGCGCGTGGCCGGCGACGAAACGCCACAGCGGATCGCCGGATCCGATCTGCTGCAGGTGGCCGAACGCCGCGCCGATGCTCACTCCGTTGAGGATCAGCACCAGGATCGTACCGATGCCGGCCAGCAATCCGCTGGCGAACGTGCGCAGGCCGATGCTGATGTTGTTCATGATGTAGTAGCCGAACATGCCCCAGTCGGTACCGCTTTCGCGGCCCAGTTCATGGCGTCCGCTGGCCGGGTCGTACATCTTCTCCAGCGCGGCGATCTCCTGCGGGCTCATCAGCCCGTGGATCAGCTCGGGGAAGAACTGCAGCAGCACGAACATCGACACTAGCGGGGCCACGAAGAGCGCGGCCGCGGCCCACATGCAGGCGGCCTCGCTGCGCACCAGGCGCGGGAAATCGGCAAGCAGGAACTCGGCCGCGCGTTGCCAGCGCGGCGGGGGCGTGCGGTAAAGCAGGTTGTGGCCGCGCTGCATCAATGCCTGCAGGCGCGCGGTCACCACCGGGCTGTAGCCGCGACGGCGGGCCAGCGCCAGTTGCTGGCACAGGCGCCGGTAGCGCGCGGGGATGTCCTCGTCGCCCAGCTCGCCGCTGTTGCGTTCGGCCAGCGCTCTGCGCGCATCGCCGCGGGTCTCCAGCCAGTGCTCGAACGCCTGCCATTCGCCCTGGTAGCGGGCGACGAACTGTTCCTGCCTCATCGGCGCCCCAGCAGCCAGTTGGCCATGCCGAACAGGCGCAGCACGCCGGCCTGTCCGCGTGCGCCGGTCAGTGGCGCGGCTAGGTCGGCCAGTTCCTCCTGGCGCGCGCCGCTCAGCAGCGGCGCGCGTTCGCCGAAGGCCACCACCGCCATCTGCTCGGCCGGGCGCAAGGCCAGGCTGGGCGCCAGCACCGCGTTGATCGGCGCGGCGCGGGTCGGGCGCTCGGAGATTTCATGCAACACCAGGGTGCCGGCGACCATGTCGCCCAGGCGCCGGCCATGCGGATCGGCCAGGCAGGCGAGCAGGCCCAGGGCGTAGCCGAAAGGCAGCATGTCGACGGTGCGCAACAGGTTGCGGGTAATGGCGGGCAACCAGCCCACCGGCGCGCCGTCGCCATTCACCACCCGCAGCGACAGGGCCTTCTTGCCCGGCGTCTGTCCGTTCCACAGCGCCTCGAACAGGATCGGGTAGGTCCAGAACACCAGGAACAGGAGGATCAGGTACAGGCCCTGGCCGGCCGCGCCCAGCAGCGCCAGCACGCTGCCGAGCAGCACCAGGATGGCCAGGCGGATGGCCAGGTCGATGGCCCAGGCCAGCGCGCGCGGCACCGGGCCGGCGGCCGGCAGGTGCAGGGACACGCCTTCGGGCGTGACCACCTCGCGGTAGGTGTCCAGCATCGGATGCTCAGCCGGCACGGGCGTGGCCGCGGCGGCAAACGGCTTGGTGCCTGGAGCGGATTCGCGACTTTACGGCCGCAAAGCCTGGCGTGCGCGGCATGCGCGATCCTGTGTTTCTTCCCCTGTGGCCACGACTTTAGCCGCGAATCGGGACCTTGCCCAGCAGGGCTAGACTGCACAGATGATTGCCGCCCCCTCCCTCGCCTGCCGGACCGGTTGCGGCGCCTGCTGCATTGCGCCGTCCATCACCACGCCACTGCCCGGCATGCCCCAGGGCAAGCCGGCCGGGGTCCGTTGCCTGCACCTGGACCCGGCCCAGCGCTGCGGGCTGTTCGGCAAGCCGGAGCGGCCGGCGTTCTGTTCCTCGCTGCGGCCGTCGGCGGAGATGTGCGGCAGCGACCGCGCCACCGCGCTGGCGTTCCTGTCCCGGCTGGAAGCGGCCACGCGCCCCTGATCGGGGCGGCTCCTGCTCAGCCGGCGGCGGCCAGGTACTGGTCCTTCAGCCGCACGTAGTGCTGGGCCGAATACAGCAGGCTCTCGATTTCCCTTTCGCCCAGCCGGCGCACGAAGCGGCCGGGGTTGCCCAACCACAGTTCGCCTTCACCGACCACTTTGCCCGGGCCGATGATCGCGCCGGCGCCGACGAAGCCGTGGGTCATCACCTTGGCCCCGTCCAGGATGCACGCGCCCATGCCGATCAGGCAGCGGTCGCCGATGCTGCAGGCGTGGATGATGGTGCCGTGGCCGATGGTCACGTCCTCGCCGACCAGGGTCGGATGGCCGGCCTGGTTGTAGGGGCTGTGGTGGCTGACGTGGATGATGGTGCCGTCCTGCACGTTGCTGCGCGCGCCGATACGGATGAAGTTGACGTCGCCGCGGATCACGCAGCCGGGCCACACCGAGACATCGTCGCCCAGCTCCACCTCGCCGATGACGGTGGCGGCCGGATCCACGTAGGTGCGCAGGCCCAGGGTGGGAAGGCGGCCAAGATAGGGGCGCAATGCGGTCAGGGCGTGGTGCATGGCCGCATTGTAGTGTGCCGATCCGCTTGGGAGGACATACACTCGGCCCATGACCAGCACCGCAAACATCGCCGCCAACGCGGCCATCACCGCAGCGAATGCAGCCATCACCGCCGCCACTGCCGCCGAGGCCGCCAACAGCGGGCCTTCGCCCGGCAACCAGCGGCCAGCACAAGCCCTCGGCGCGGTCCCCGACACCACGGTTGCCGACCTGGCACCCGTGCTGCAGCAGTTGCGCCAGGCCTGGCAGGCAAACAAGCCTGGCTACGACCAGCGTCGCGCCGACCTGCAATGCCTGCGTGACGCGCTGAAACGCAGGCTGGAGGAAATGGCCGCGACGATCGCCGAGGATTTCGGCCAGCGCTCGCGCCATGAAAGCCTGATCGCCGACGGCATGACCGTGCTCAACGAGATCGACCACCTGCGCAGCCACCTGCGCCGGTGGATGAAGCCCAGGCGGGTCGGCGTGGGCTGGCGCTTCTGGCCGGCGCGGGCCGAACTGCGTAGCCAGCCGGTCGGCGTCGTCGGGGTGATTTCACCCTGGAACTACCCGGTCAACCTGGCCTTGATTCCCCTGGCCACTGCCATTGCCGCGGGCAACCATGTCTACCTGAAACCCTCCGAGCACACGCCCCACACCACCGGTTTCCTGCGCAGCCTGCTGGCCGAGGTCTTCCCGGCCGACCGGGTCGCGGTGGCCGCCGGTGGCGCCGAAGTGGCCGGCGCCTTTGCCGCGCTGCCGTTCGACCATCTGGTGTTCACCGGATCGACCGCGGTCGGGCGCAAGGTCATGGCCGCCGCCGCGCCCAACCTGACCCCGCTGACCCTGGAGCTGGGCGGCAAGTCGCCGGCCATCGTCTGCAAGGACTTCCCTGTCGAACAG
>SEHC01000267.1 GCA_004173415.1 Lysobacteraceae bacterium | reverse complement strand
GAAGAAGACCTTCGGCAGCCTCGAGCGCCTGGGTGCCGAGAAGATCGCGCTGGGCTCGAAGATGCTGTTCGCCTCGCAATGCGTGGTCCTGATCCACCACGAACTGGACCTGCGCTGAGTCGATTTCCGCGAGCTGGCACAAGGCAGCGAACAGCGCCCGGGAGCCAGCTCCACGGGTTCCGCGGAAAGAGCCACGCAATGGGCACAACGCAGTAAATCGGGATCGCAGGACAGCTTGCGGCGCAAGCCACGAGAGGCTTGCAAACGCGGCCACGGACGCCAAGACTCGGGCTTCGGTACCCCGTCCGCTGAGGGTGCCGGCCCTTGCCGAGGGCGCAGCGCGGCTTGCTCCGCCAGAGCGGGAATCTGGCGCAACTTCATCCAAGGTGCCCCCGACCCATGGCCAGTGCAATGGCGTCAGCCGCCGCAGCGGTCCCCCAGCAGAGCTTCGACGAAGACGCCTGGGAGGATCTGCTCGACTACATCGAGGAACGCCGGGTCATTCCGATCATCGGCCCCGACCTGCTGCGCGTGCAGACCGACACCGGTCCGCGTGCGCTGTACGAATGGCTGGCGGAAAAGCTCGCCGCGCGCCTGCAGGTCGACACCGAGGGCCTGCCGCAACCGCTGACCCTCAACGACGTGGTCTGCTGCTACCTCGGCCAGCGCGGACGCCGCGAGGAAGCGTACACGCGCCTGCGCTCGATCCTGCGCGAAGTGGAATTCGAGCCGCCGCGAGCGCTGCGCGCACCAGGGCGCTTTTCCTGTGGTCGGAGACCTACGACCGGGACATGAAGGACGTCTTCGCCATCCAGGACGACATCACCCACAGCATCGTCAGGGCGCTGCAGGTGACCCTGACCCCGGGCGAGCGGCGCGCGATGCAGTACATCGCCACCACCGACCCGGAGGCCTACGACTTCTACCTGCGCGGCCGCCGCTACATGTATTCCATGTCGCGGCGCGACTACGAACACGCCATCCGCATGTTCGAACAGGCGATCCGCATCGATGGCATGTACGCGCTTGCCTACGCCGGCATGGCCGATGCCTACTCGCATCTGTTCCGCTACGCCGAGGCTTCGGCCGAGAACGCGGCCCATGCCAACCGCGCCAGCGAGAAGGCCCTGGTCCTCGACCCGCAATCGGCCGAGGCGCACGCGGCGCATGGCCTGGCGCTGATGATCCGCGAGGTCTACGAGGAGGCGCGGCAGGAGTTCGAGGCGGCGATCGCGCTCAACCCCGGCCTGTTCGAAGCGTACTGCTACTACGGCCTGGCCTGTTCGTCGCAGGGGGATTTCGAACGCGCCGCCCAGTTGTACACGCGTGCGGCGGAGATCAACCCGGCCGATTTCCAGGTGCCGATGTTCCTTGCCCTGGCCTATGCCTCGCTGGGCCGCAAGCACGATGAAATGCGCGTGCGGCTCGGCGCCCTGGCCACCCTCGAGCAGCACATCCGGCTCAATCCGCACGACACCCGCGCCTTGTATTTCAGCGCCATGAACCTGCACCGGGTCGGCGAGAAGAAGCGCGCCGCCGAACTGGCCGAACAGGCGCTGCGCCAGGCCCAGAACGAACCGGTGGTGCTCTACAACATCGCCTGCTTCTACGTGATGCAGGAACAGGACGAGCGCGCCATCGACCTGCTGGAGAAGGCGGTGGAGATGGGCTTCGGCGACCGCGCCTGGATCGAGACCGACAGCGACCTGGATCCGCTGCACGGCAACCCGCGCTTCGCCGCACTGCTGGGATGGATCGGGCCCGCGGCGTGATGCACGTGCATCCCTTAGCGACGTCCGTGGCCGGCAGGGCCCGCGCCGGTCTCCGCCAGGTTCGGGGTCGGGCGATGCCATGAACGACCGGGCCGCCACCTACCGCGCCTTCATCAGCTACAGCCACACCGACAAGGCCAGCGCCACCTGGCTGCACCGGGCGCTGGAGGCCTACCGCATTCCTTCCAAGCTGGTCGGCCACGCCACCGCCGAAGGCGAGGTCCCAGCGCGCCTGACCCCGATCTTCCGCGACCGCGACGAACTGCCCGCGGCCGGCGATCTTTCCGATGAACTGCGCAAGGCCCTGGCTCAATCGCGCTTCCTGGTCGTGGTCGCCTCGCCCGCCGCCGCGCAATCGCGCTGGGTCGATGAGGAAGTGCGCCAGTTCAAACACCTGCATGGCGAGGGCCGCGTGCTGGCCCTGATCGTTTCGGGCCGGCCGGGCAGCGGCGACGCCACCGAATGCTTCCCGCCTTCGATGCGCTTCAAGCTCGATGGCCAGGGCAACCAGACCACGCTGCCGGCCGAACCCATCGCCGCCGACCTTCGCGAAGGCGGCGACGGCAAGCGGCTGGCCAAGTTGAAGCTGGTCGCCGGCCTCACCGGATTGCCGCTGGATGCCCTGGTCAGGCGCGCCGATGCGCTGGGGCGGCGCGCACGCGCCTTGCACCTGGTCGGCGAGGTGCGCGAGCTCCGCGGCAACTCGGAACAGGCGCTGGAGGCCTTCCGGCAGGCCGAACGGACCACGGCCGAGCTGCTGGCACGCGACCCCGACGATACCCAGCGGATCTTCGACCATGCGCAAAGCGTCTACTGGGTCGGCTACATCGACTGGCAACGCCAGCAGCTGGACGCAGCCGAGCGCAGCTTTCGCGAGTACGACCGCTTGGCGGCCAGGCTCGTGGCGCGGGAGCCGGACAAGCGTGACTGGCAGAAGGAGCGTGCCAGCGCGCTGACCAACCTGGGCGTGCTTTTCCACGAGCGCCAGCGCCACGCCCAGGCCGCCGCGAATTTCCGCCAGGCCCTGGCCATGACCCGCGTACTGGCGGAAGCCGGGCCCGCTGACCGCGACCTGCAATACAACCTGGCGCAGGCTGCTGGCCGGCGATCTCGAGTCTGCGCGCCACAGCGCCGACACTGCCCTGGCCACCATCACCTCGCTCATCGCGCAGGACCCGGAGAACAGGCTTTGGCAGGAACTGGTGGTTTCCCTCGCCAATCAGCTGACCGAAGCGATGCTGCTGTCCGGCCAGTGGGAAGCGGCCGCGCGGCTCAACCGCGGTGCGCTGCGAGGCGCCGAAGCGCTGGTGGCCAAGGATCCGACGGTGACCTCCTGGCGCACCCGGCGCCTCATGTCGGCGCGCTGGATGCAGATCGCCATCACCTTCGGCCAGCTCGAGCGCGCCGCGGCCCGTGGCCACATCGAGCGCTTCCACGCCGATTTCGCCAGCGACCGCGACGACAGCGAAAGCGCCACGCGCACGCCCTGGGTCATGGTGCTGGCGATGGATGCCCTCGACCGCAAGGCGGCAGGCGACCCCGGCCAGGCCACCACGCAGGCCGCCGCGGCCCGTGCGCTGGCGGCCGGCCCGCCGCAGCCCCGCGAACAGGCGGTGCTGCGCTTCCTGGAAACGGAAATCGGTTCGACCCTTCCGCCGAATGACACTCCCGCAACGGCGCCTGGTTCCGGCTACACCCCGGGAGTCTTCCTGCAAGCCGCAAAAGGAACCTGATCCATGGCCATCAACCGAACGCTCAATGTGTCCGTCGACTTCAACTGCGTGCACCGTCCCGACGGCGGCTACGGAGGAACCGCCAGCTACACCCAGACCGGCTGCATGCCCTCGAACATGGGCACCCTGGTGGACGGCAACGGCAACATCAGCCTGGAGAACACCCCGGACTTCGACCCCAACCTCTACAACGAAAGCGTGGACATCCTCTTCACCCTGGCCACCCCGGCGGCGATCACCCCCGACAACACCACCACCCAGGTGGTCTGGGCCCGGGTGAATGGCGTGGGCGCCACGATCACCGTGCCGCAGGGTGGCAGCGCCAGCGAGTTCCAGGTCATCACCTCGCCTTCCAGTCCCAACCTGCTGACCATCGTGGACAACGACGACGACAGCAACACCTACAACTACAAGCCGGCGGTGGAGCTCCCCGACCTGGGCAACTACTACATCAGCCTGGATCCGCAGATCGTCAACAAGCCGAAATGAACTGAAGCACCCGGGTCTTTTGCAGAGCCCCCGGCGACCGCGGGCTCCTGCATCCGGTCACGGCCGCATCGGCAGGCCCGCTAGGCGGAACCGATCAGGTCCCGTACCCGGTTGGCGAACACGTCCAGGGCAAACGGCTTGGTGACCACGTGCATGCCGGGCGCCAGGTGGCCGTGGCTGAGCACGGCGTTCTCCGCGTAGCCGGTGATGAAGAGCACCTTCAGGTCGGGGCGGATCAGGCGCGCGGCATCGGCGACCTGGCGGCCGTTGAGGCCGCCGGGCAGGCCCACGTCGGTGATCAGCAGGTCGATGCGTGCGCCACCGTTGACCACCTTCAGGCCGGCGTTGCCCTCTTCCACCGCGATCACCTGGTATCCCAGGTCCTCCAGCACCTCGGTGACCAGCAGGCGGATGGTGGGCTCGTCATCGATGAGCAGCACGGTCTCGCCGTCCTCGCCTCGGGCCACCGGCGCCAGCACCGGCGCGTCGACCTCGCCTTCGGCGTCGCCGCCGTAGCGCGGCAGGTAGATGCAGACCATGGTGCCCTTGCCGACTTCCGAATAGATGCCGACCGATCCGCCCGACTGCCTGGCGAAGCCATAGATCATCGACAGTCCCAGGCCGGTGCCCATGCCGATCGGCTTGGTGGTGAAGAAAGGATCGAAGGCCTTGGCCACCACCTCCGGGGTCATGCCGGCGCCGTTGTCCGACACGCACAGCGAAATCAGCCCGTTCACCAGCCGCTTCACGTCGGTCGGCTTCGGCGCCAGCGTCTGCCGCCGCGAGAAGGCGAGCAGCCGATGGGTCAGCGCCGCGGCGCGGTTGGCCGCGCCCTGGGCGGTGGCGATGTAGCGGGACATCTCTTGACCGCGACCTTCGTCCAGGCGCGACTGCATCAACTCCAGGCTGCCGGAGATGCCGGTCAGCAGGTTGTTGAAGTCGTGGGCCAGGCCACCGGTCAGCTGTCCCACCGCCTCCATCTTCTGGGCCTGGCGCAAGGCGGCTTCCATCGTCATCAGCTCGTCGGTGCGTTCCTGCACGCGGCGCTCCAGGTTCTCCTTGGCCTCGATCAGCGCGGCCTCGCCGCGC
This sequence comes from Lysobacteraceae bacterium, assembly GCA_004173415.1. GTDB lineage: Bacteria > Pseudomonadota > Gammaproteobacteria > Xanthomonadales > Xanthomonadaceae > Pseudoxanthomonas_A. The sequence goes on along the minus strand of SEHC01000267.1, from coordinate 3,255 downwards.
AGGCGCTGCTCGGCGGTGCGGATGCGTTCGGCGAACTCGCGGATCAGCGACAGGTCCTCGTCTTCCCAGGTCCTGACCTGGTTGGCGTTGACGTAGAGCACCGCGACCAGTTGCTGCTGTTCCACTATCGGCACGTTGACGAACGAGCGCGTGCTCTTGTCTTCCAGCGCCTGGTGGCTGGCGGCGGTTCGCGGATCCTCGCGCACGTCATTGATGCTGACGATCTCGTCGGCCTTCAGCGATTCGATGAAGGAACCGTAGTGGCGCAACTGGAGCACGCCGCCGAGGCTCTCCACCCCCGTCGCGCACCAGTCCCGGGAAACGTGCAGGGTCTCGCGCGCAGGATCGATCGAGGCGTAGCCGACGCGGTGGACGTTGAGCCGCTTACCCAGGATCTCGGCCGCCGCGAATCCCAGCTGGTCCGGATCGTGCTGGTCGCGGATGGCATCGGTCAGGTCGACCAGTGCCTCGCGCCTGGCCTCGGCCAGGGTCCGGGAAGTGACATCGAATCCTTCGATGAATATCCCGGTGACCTCGCCTTCGGGGCCCTTGATCGGCTGGAACACGAAATCCAGCAGGCGCGGATCGACCGGCCCTCCCGGCGTGGCCTGCATCGTGTAGGCGGCGCCGTGTGCGCGATAGGCCGTGCCGGTGCGGAACACCTCATCCAGCAGCTGCAGGTAACCCTGGTCCGCGGCCTCGGCCAACGCGTCCTTGAGCGACTGGCCGATCACGTCGCGGTGGCCGATCAGCTGCTGGTAGGCGGGGTTGGTGAGCTCGAAGACGTGGTCGGGCCCGCGCAGCACGGCCATGAACGAGGGCGCCTGCTCGAACAGCTGGGCCAGGCGCTGGCGGTCGGCGGCCTTGGCCCGTTCGGCATTCACCCGCTCGGTCGTCTCGACCACGATGGCCAGTACCCCGATCGGCACGCCGTCCTCGCCCAGCACCGGGGAGTAGTCCAGGTCCAGCCACAGCTGGCGCGCCTTGCCGTTGCGGTTGAGCGAAAGCTCGATGTCCTTGTAGGACAGCGTCTGGTTGCCGACCAGTACATGGTTGACCACGTGGTCGTTGAAGCTGGCGACTTCCTCCCAGCCTTCCCTGACGTCCGAACCCAGCAAGGCCGGATGCCGATCGCCGGCGAAGCGCGCGTAGGCATCGTTGTAGATCATCACCCCGGAACGGCCCCACAGGGTCACCAGGGCGACCGGGGACTGCAGCATCAGCGAGACCGTCGTACGCATGGCCTGAGGCCACGCCTCGATCGGCCCCACCCCGGTGGCGGCCCAGTCGTACTCTCTAATGAGCTCGGCAAGCTTCCCGCCGCCGCACAGAAATGGGTATTCCAAGATGATTTCCGGGCAGGCCATGGGTGCTGCGAATCGGACATGGTGGACGTCCACGGCGTGAACGCCGCGTGGACACGCGATGCCGGCGGCCACGGTCCCGGCCTTCGCCGGGACCGCAGGCCCGACCGTCCTACTTCACTTCGTCGAATACGTACTCGTGCTGGCCATCGCGCACCACCAGCTTGCGCATGCCGTCCTTGTCCGCGCGCACGAACTGGAAGCCCAGCGCCTGCGGATCGATGGTGACGAAGGCCAGGCTGCCGTCGGGCTGGGGCATGCCCGCGACTTCCGAACTGAAGGCGCCGACGTCGAACCAGGCCTTGCCGTCCTTGCGGGTGACGGCGAGCTCGCCCAGCGCGTCGTTGCGGTACTTCGGCGCCAGGCCGGCCAGTGCCGCGGCGTCGGCCGGATGCTGCAGCAGCTTGACGAAGGCCTCGAAGCCCTCGCGATTGGCCTTGGCCGCCGCCTTGGCCGTGGCCTCGGCCTGCGCCTCGCCGTCGAACATCAGCTCCATCAACCGGCGCTTGAGCGGGCCGCGCAGGTTCACGCCCTCGTCGGCGTTGGTCAGGATCACCGCGCCGACCTTCTGCTCCGGCCACCACATCATGTTGGAGTGGAAGCCGCCCATGTCGCCACCATGGTCGACCACGGTGACCCCGTCGCTGTTGTCCACCGCCAGCGCCATCGCGTAGTGGCGGTCCACGCCGGTCGCGATCTGCGGCTCGCGCCGCTGCAGCAGCGCGGCCTCGCCGATGTAGCGGCTGCCGTCCGGCAGCACGCCGTGGTCGATCTCCATCTGCACGTACTTCAGCAGGTCGTTGACCGAGCTCCAGGCCGCGCCGGCCGGGCGCGAAGCGACGATGGTGTCGTTCAGGCCCATGCCCATGACCTGCACCTTGCGGGCGATGTCGTAGCCGTGCGGCGCGGCATAGTCGCCGGTCTGCGCCTTGGCGTAATCGAAGGTGGTGTTCTCCATGCCCAGCGGGTCGAAGACCAGCGCCTGCATGGCCTGGTCGTAGCCGGCGCCCAGTTCGGTGCCGGGATAGGCCACCTGGCCGCCGATGAAGCCGGCCGCGGCGGCCATCGGGTTGGAGTACTGGAACAGTTCACCGAAGCCGCTGGTCGGCTGCATGGTGCCCAGCGTGGCCATGACCGTGGCGGGGGTCTGCTTCTCGCCCTCAAACAGCCACTCGAAGTCCTGGCGCGGCACCCCGGTGCAGGCGCAGACCAGGTGCTTGACCAGCACCTTGCCGGTGGTGTCCGCATCGCCCAGCTTGAAGCCGGGGTAGACGCCGATCGCCGGCGCATTCCAGTCCAGCTTGCCGGCATCCACCAGCTTGGCCAGCATCAGCGTGGTCAGCGCCTTGGTATTGGAGGCGATCATGAAGCGGGTATCGCCATCGACCGGTTCCGGCTTGCCCAGCTGGCGCAGGCCGAAGCCCTGCGACATCACGACCTTGCCGTCCTGGACGATGCCGACCGCCACACCCGGCACGTCGAACTCCCGGCGCATCTGCTCGACGAAGCCGGCGACCTGCCGCAGGCGGGCATCGTCCAGCTTGTGCGCGGTGCGCCCGGCGAAACTCTCGCGTGCATAGCCGGCCGGTTGCAGGCGCTGGGACAGCTTGCCGAACTGCGAGCCGCGTTTTTCCGCAATGGCCTGGTCCACGTCGAACACCACCGCGGTCCACTCCTTGCCCTTGCGGAAGGCCCGGGCGGCGATGGCGCGCTTGGCATTGGCGGCCACGTCGTAGTCGTAGAAGCGACGGGCTTCCCAGCCATCCCTGGGCGCGGCGTCGCTGGCGACCATCAGCTTCGGGGTCATGCCCAGGATCGCCCAGGCCTCGGCCACGGCGCCGTCGGCAGTGGCCGCCTTCGCATCGACGATGGCCAGTCGCGAACCGTCGGC
>SEHC01000011.1 GCA_004173415.1 Lysobacteraceae bacterium | reverse complement strand
AAGGGCGGACGCATGGCCCATTCGCTGCATGCCTATTTCCTGCGCGCCGGCGACGTGGACCATCCGATCGTCTACGACGTCGACCGGACCCGCGACGGCGGAAGTTTTTCGGTGCGCCGGGTCACCGCGATCCAGCATGGCAAGGTGATCTTTTTCTGCGCCGCCTCGTTCCAGGGCAAGGAGCCGCACGCGCAGCAACACCAGTTGTCGATGCCCGAAGTCCCGCGACCCGAGGACGTGGAACCCGCGCCGTCGGTTCCGGCCGAGGTGATGGCCACCCTGCCGCCCAAGGTCCAGCGCTGGCTTTCGCGGCGCGGTCCATTCGAATTCCGCCACGTGTATCCGCGTGACGAGCTCAACCCGCCCAAGCGCCCGCCTTTCCAGCAGGTCTGGTTCCGCCTGACCGAGCCGGTTGGCGATGCGCCGGAACTGCACCAGGCATTGCTGGCCTATGCCTCGGATTTCCAGCTGCTGGGCACGGCCAATTACCCGCATGGCATCAGCTACTACCAGCCCAACGTGCAGATGGCGTCGCTGGACCACGCACTGTGGTTCCATCGCCCGTTCCGCGCCGACGACTGGCTGCTCTATTCCATCGACAGCCCCAGCGCGCAGGATTCGCGCGGCCTGGCGCGCGGGCAGATCTTCACCCGCGACGGCATCCTGGTGGCCAGCACCGCGCAGGAGGGCCTGATCCGGGTCGTGCCCGACAGCGATGCCGCCAGCCTGGTCCCGGCCAAGGAGTAGGCATGCGCCAGGTATTCACCAGCCTGCGGATCGAAACCGTCGAAGGAGTCGCCAAGCTGCTGCAGGAGCATGGCATCGAGGTATACCTGGCCAACGGCCGCTCCTACCACAGCAAGCGCGGCGGCCAGTTCAGCTACGCCGAGCCGATGAAGCTCAAGCAGCAGCCCAGCGTCTGGGTCCGCCATGCCGAAGACCAGCCGCGCGCGCGCGAACTGCTGCGCGAGGCCGGCCTGCTGGCCAGCACGCGCCCGGGCCAGAGCGATCCCCTTGCCTTTGCCCCGGTCGATGCGACCGAAGAGCCCGGCAAGCGCACGCTGGCCTGGCGAATCCGCATCGGACTGCTGATCGCGGTGGCGATCGCCACCCTGGTGACCGTGTTCCGCCACCAAGGCGCGCGCGAAGCAGTGCCGGCGCCGGCGCCGGCCGAGACTCCCGCCCAGGCACCGGTGCATCAGGCACCCTCCAGCCCGGAACCGGACGAGGACGAGGAAACCATCCGCGTGCGCATTCCCGCCGCAGCCCCTGACTCACCCTAGGCGGCCAGCGCGCCTAAGCCCGGGGACGGTCACATCCACCGCCGGCCTGCGTCCTTGAAGCATCTTCCGCCCTCGAGAACCGCATGAACGCCGAAGCCATCGAAATGATGCTGCAGCACGAACTGCCTGCTGCCTCGCGCGGCGACCAGGGCGCCTACGGGCGCATCGTGCTTGCCTGCCAGAACACGGTGACCGCGATCGCCCTGGCGATCACCCGCGACGTGGCTGCCAGCGAGGACATCGCCCAGGAAGCCTTCCTCAAGGCGTGGCAGCAACTGGACCGGCTGAAGAATTCGGCGAGCTTCCTGCCCTGGTTGCGGCAGATCACCCGCAACCTGGCCCGCGACCACCTGCGGGCCAACCGCAACCGGCCGCTGTCCGGCGAGGGCGCCGAGCTCGCCATCGGCATGGCCGCCGACCCGTCCCCCAGTCCGGCGCAGCGGCTGCTGCAGACCGAGGAAGAGCGCGTGGCGGCGGACATCATTTCCACCTTGCCCGAGGAAAGCCGCGAGACCCTGCTGCTGTACTACCGCGAGGGCCAGCGTTCGCAGCAGGTTGCACTGCTGCTTGGGCTGAGCGACGCGGCCGTGCGCAAGCGCCTGTCGCGTGCACGCGCCCTGGTCAGGGACGGCATGTTGCAAAGGTTCGGTGAGTTCGCCCGGGCCAGCGCGCCCGGCGCCGCGTTCGCCTTTACCGTCAGCAGCGCGCTGATGGCGGCGGCGCCCGCGGCCAGCGCCGCAACCTTGATCGGGGTCGGCACCGGCGCACTGGGATCGGGCGTGGGCAAACTGGGCGCAAGCGGGATAGGCGGCTCGATGGTCAACGGCGGGGTCGCGCTGGGTGCGCTGGGTACGGCCTTCAGCGGGCAGTGGCACATCGTCCTGGCGGCGCTGGCCGGCGGCATGCTGGGCTCGTACGTCGGCGGCCTGTGCCTGCTCCGTTTCGCGGAAACCGCCGACGAGCGCCGCCAGGTCCGCGGCTTTATCTTCATGCACACCGCGACCGCCGCGGTCTTCTCGATCGGCATGCTGGCACTGGTGCTGTTCAACGATGCCAAGGCGCCGGCCCTGCTGTTTGCGCTGGCCGGCCTGGCGGTCATCAACTACCAGTGCCTGGTCCCGTTGCAGCGGGTCATGGCCCCGCTGCTGGTGCGCGATGCCGCACGACGCGGACGTTCGGCACGCTACTGGGTGTACGAAACCATGTACGGACGCAGCGGCGTGCTGATCGCCAACCTGGGCGTCGTCGCCGTCGTCGTCTGGTCCTGGCTGCACTGAGCCGCAGCCGCGCGCCGTGCGCCGTGCGCCGCCCATGAAAAAGCCCATGCCGTTCCCGGCATGGGCTTCGGTACTGCGGCGGATGATCTCAGTCGGCGGGAGTCGGGGTCGCCGGACGCGGGCTGCGCTCGCCACGCTCCATCTTCACCGCATCGACTTCGGCGCGGCTCAGCTTGCCGTCCTTGTCGCTGTCGGCCCTGGCGAACCACGCATCGGTGCGCTGCCTGGACCGCAACTGGTGGTCGGCGCGATCGACGAAGCCATCCTTGTTCGCGTCCATCAGCTCGAAACGCCCGGCCTTGCGGGACTCGCCCGCCGCCCATTCGGCACGGCTGATGCGGCCATCCTTGTCTGTATCCAGGCGGGTGTCCCAACCGCCTGCGCCGTGGCGCTTGCCGACGCGATGGCCATCCCGCCGCGGCATCTCTTCCTTGGTCAGCTTGCCATCCTTGTTCTTGTCGAGTTCGTCGAACTTCGTGCCAAGACGTTCGCTGCGAGCGGCCTCGGCACGATCGATGGCGCCATCGCCGTTGGCGTCGAGGGTGGGCCGCGCGGCATGGCGCGTCTCGCTCGCCGGGGCCGTCGCAGCCAGGGCGGTGCCGGCGCTCAGGGCAGTGAGTACGGCGAGGGTGAGCAGGGTCTTGCGGGTCATGTGCATCTCCGGAAAGCGTGGCGCCGGTTGGCCACTGCGGAGGTAAACGCCGGGTTCCCGACGGGGTTGACCTGCCGTCCGTCGCATTCACAATCCAGACAGTCGCAACCCATGCGAGAGCACCGCAGTATGCTGGCCATATGAGCCTCGCCATCGCCCGCGCCCTTTCCATCTTCGGCCACCCGATGCTGGTCCTGCCCCTGGCCGCGATCAGCCTGGCCGTCCTGCGCGGGCAGCGCGTCCTGGCCTTGTGGATGGTCCCAGGGTTCGCGGTCTTCGCCGCTCTGGTGATGGGATATTCGCGCTGGCAGGTGCGCCGCGGCCGCTGGGCCCACGTCGATGCCAGCCACACCCACGAACGCGGCACGCTCAACCGGTTCCTGCTGGTCATGCTGCTGGTTTCAGCCCTGTTCGCACTGTGGCTGGTCCCGGCCCGGGAGCTGTCCGTGGGGCTGGCCCTGTCGGCAGCCATGGTGGCCACGGCGATGGCCACGGCGCGCTGGTGCAAGCTGTCCCTGCACATGGCCTTCGCGGTGTTCGCCGCGGTGCTGCTTGGCGTCGTGTCGTGGCCGGCGGGCCTGGCCGCGCTCGCTTTCGCGGGCGCCGTGGCCTGGTCGCGGCTGCGACTGCGTCGGCACGTGCCGCGCGACCTGGTGGCCGGCGCGATCACCGGCGCAGTGGCCGGCGTCGCCTTGCCGCTGCTCGCCCGTGGAGTTGCCTGAGCCATGGGCAACGATTCCCTGCAGCCGGCCGGAGACCTGCGCCTGTTCCACACCGGCGAGCATCCCTGTGGCTACTGGCAGGACCGCATCGCACGCGACCTGGTGCTGGACCCGCGCGATCCGCGACTGGCCGCGTTCTATCCAACCGCGCTCGGCTGGGGCTTCCGCCGCTCCGGCGACCTGGTCTACCGCCCCCATTGCGAAGGTTGCCGGGCCTGCGTGGCGGTGCGCATCCCGGTGGCCGAATTCACCCCGGACCGCAGCCAGCGCCGCTGCGCCGCCCGCAATGCCGACGTCGAAGCGCGCATCGTTGCCGCCGAGCGCACCGACGAGCATCTCGCCCTGTACCAGCGCTACCTGGTCGCCCGTCATCCCCACGGCGGCATGGACGACCATGGCGCGATCGAATTCGAGCAGTTCCTGGTCGGCAGCTGGTCGGAGGGCCGCTTCCTGGAGCTGCGCGAACACGGCAAGCTGATCGCGGTGGCGGTGACCGATATCACCAGCGACGCCTTCTCCGCCGTCTACAGCTTCTTCGAACCCGGCCTGGAGCGGCGCAGCCTCGGCACCCTGGCCATCCTGCGCCAGCTCGAGTGGGCCCGGCGGGAATCGCGTTCCCACCTATACTTGGGCTACTGGATCAAGGGCCACCGGAAGATGGATTACAAGCGCCGCTTCAAGCCGCTCGAGTCCTTCGACGGACGCAACTGGAACCGTACGCCGCTGGGTTGACGGCACAGTGCGCGCTACCGTCATTGCACGGCCACGGGCGCGTGCCAGAATTGCCGCATGCGCCGACTCCCTGCCCTGCTGATGATGCTGCCCCTCCTGACGGCCTGCGTGCAGGTCAACGTGCATGGCGATCCGTCCCCCTATCTCGGCGAACGCACAGTGAGGGTGGCCACGTACAACGCCTCGCTGTATGCCGACCAGGCGGGCGGCCTGATCGAGGCGCTCGAAGGCGACAGCGCCCAGGCGCGCAAGATCGCGGCGGTGCTGCAACAGGTGCGCCCGGACCTGGTCCTGCTCAATGAGTTCGACTACGACCCGGCCCATCGCGCAGCCGACCTGTTCCAGCGTCGCTACCTGGAGGTCGACCAGTCCGGCGGCGGCGCTGCGCTGCACTACCCGTATCGCTACCTTGCGCCGGTGAACACCGGCGTCCCCAGCGGCCTGGACCTGGACAACAACGGCCAGGCCGCTGGCGAAGGCCGCATGCGCGGCAACGATGCCTGGGGTTACGGTCTGCACCCGGGCCAGTACGGCATGCTGGTCCTGTCACGCTATCCCCTCGATGAGCACCAGGCACGCAGCTTCCAGTTGCTGCGCTGGGCCGCGATGCCCGGGGCGCTGCGGCCGCTGCAGCCTGGAACCGGCAAGCCATTCCACTCCGATGCGGTGTGGAAGCAGTTGCGCCTTTCCTCCAAGTCGCACTGGGACGTGCCGGTGCGCACGCCCAGCGGGACCTTGCACTTCCTGGTCTCGCATCCCACCCCGCCGGTGTTCGACGGGCCCGAGGACCGCAACGGCAAGCGCAACCACGACGAGATCAGGCTCTGGTCGGAATACCTTTCGGCCGCGGACAAGCCCTGGTTGTGCGACGACCGCGGACGCTGTGGCGGGTTGCCCGCCGGGGCCAGGTTCGTCATTGCCGGCGACCTCAACAATGATCCGGTCGATGGCGACGGCCTGCACCAGGCCATGCTTGGATTGCTGGAGCACCCGCGCATGCTCAGGCACGCAGCGCCGCAAAGCGATGGGGGGGCGGAAACCACGTTGGCCTACGCCAGCCAGGGCATCCAGCGCCAAGGGCCGCCAGCGCAGGTCACCGGCGATTTCGGCCCCGGCGCCGGCGCGATGCGGCTTGATTACGTACTGCCTTCGATCGGCCTGCGGGTCAGCGCAAGCGGTGTGTTCTGGCCGTTGCGTGGCAGTGCCGAAGCGGCCATCGCCGACGGCAGCGACCATCACCTGGTATGGGTCGACCTGGCGCCGGAATAGCCCCCGGCCCCGGCGCCCGCATCAGCCGTTCGGCGGGGCCAGCGGCGCGACCTTGCGCGGGGCGAAGCCGAAATCGCCTTCGTTGTGCACCGAGACGATCATCCGCACCATGCTGCCCGGAACCATCAACTCGGTCTGCGACGGCCTGCCATCTGCTTCCCGCGACTCCAGGGTCATCTCCACCAGGCTGCCAGCGGTGTCCACTTCCCGGCACAGCACGTGCGCGCCGGCGGCGCCTTCGCTCAGGTAGGGCTTGATCGCCTCGCCGAGTGCTTCCAGCGCCTGCGGGAAGAAGAACACCGCATAACCGTCGTTTCCATTCATCCGGCGTCCCTCATTCCAGTTCGATTTCGATTGCGGCGGCCGCCTCGCACGCGGTCGCGCGGGCCGAGGCGATGCTGTCGCCGCGGGCCAGGGTCACGCCCACGCGTCGATGGCCTTCCACGCGCGGCTTGCCGAACAGGCGCAGGGCGCTGTCCGGACGCTGCAGCGCGGCTTCGACCTGCGAGAACACCGGCACGCCGTGGCCGTGCGCGAGCAAGGCGCAGGACGCCGAAGGCCCGAGCTGGCCGATGGCGGGAATGGGCAAGCCGAGGATCGCGCGCGCATGCAGGGCAAACTCGCTCAGCTCCTGTGAAACCAGGGTGACCAGGCCGGTGTCGTGCGGCCGCGGCGAGACCTCGCTGAACCAGACTTCATCGCCCTTCACGAACAACTCCACCCCGAACAGGCCCCAGCCGCCGAGGTCATCGGTAATGGCCCGGGCGATCTCCTGCGAGCGGCGCAGGGCCGGCGCCGACATCGGCTGGGGCTGCCAGCTTTCGCGGTAGTCGCCATCTTCCTGGGTATGCCCGACCGGGTCGCAGTAGGAAGTCCCGCCGGCGTGGCGCACGGTCAGCAGGGTGATCTCGTAATCGAACTGCACGAAGCCTTCCACGATCACCCTGCCGGCGCCGGCCCGGCCACCGGTCTGGGCATGCTCCCAGGCCGGATCGACGTCGGCTTGCGAACGCACGGTGCTCTGGCCCTTGCCCGAGGACGACATCACCGGCTTGACCACGCACGGCAAGCCGATCGCCGCCACGGCGGCGAGATAGTCGGCATGCGTGTCGACGAAGCGGTAGGGCGAAGTCGGCAGGCCCAGGGTCTCGGCCGCCAGCCGGCGGATGCCTTCGCGATCCATGGTCAGGCGCGCGGCGCGGGCGGTGGGAACCACACGCAGCCCTTCGGTCTCCATCTTTTCCAGCGTGGCGGTGTGGATGGCCTCGATTTCCGGCACCACCAGATGCGGTTTCTCCAGCTCGACCAGGGCGCGCAGGGCCGCCGGATCCAGCATGTCCAGCACGTGCGAGCGATGGGCGACCTGCATGGCCGGGGCGTCGGCATAACGGTCGGCGGCGATCACCTCCACGCCGAAACGCTGCAGTTCCAGGGCCACTTCCTTACCCAGCTCCCCCGATCCGAGCAGCAGGACCCGGGTGGCATGGGGCGCGAGCGGGGTGCCAAGGGTCGTCATGCGGCGGGTTCCAGCGAAAGGGCCGGGCATTCTAGCCGGCCGCGCCGGAGGCAAAGTTGGCCGTTGACATTTGATATCATTTTGATATCTTCAATTCATTCCAGAGGACATCCCGATGAAAGAAAACCCGATCCGCTCCCTGCCCGGCATTCCCTTCCTGCTCGCCGTTCTGGTGATTTCCGTCTTTGCCGGCTGGCTCTTCATCCAGGGCGTCAACGCGACCAAATCCGGCAACCCGGCGCCGTTGATGATCGTGGCCGGCGTGTTGTTGGGCCTGGTGGCCTTCCTCAGCCTGATCGGCCTGTACACGGTGCAGCCCAACCAGGCCGCGGTGCTGAGCCTGTTCGGCAAGTACGTGGGCACGGTCAAGGACAACGGCCTGCGCTGGAACAACCCCTTCTATGCCAAGAAGAAAGTTTCCCAGCGCGTGCGCAACTTCGAGAGCGGCAAGCTCAAGGTCAACGAACTGGACGGCAGCCCGATCGAGATCGCCGCGGTGATCGTGTGGCAGGTGGTGGATTCTGCGGAGGCCGTCTACAACGTCGACGACTACGAAAGCTTCGTCCACATCCAGTCCGAGTCCGCGCTGCGGACCATGGCCACCAGCTACCCCTACGACCAGCACGAAGAAGGCCAGCTGGCGCTGCGCAGCCATGCGACCGAGGTCTCCAAGCATCTGCTGGACGAGTTGCAGGAGCGCCTCGCCGACGCGGGCGTGCAGGTCCTGGATGCGCGCATCAGCCACCTGGCGTATGCCCCGGAAATCGCCCAGGCCATGCTCCAGCGCCAGCAGGCCAATGCGGTGATCGCCGCCCGCACCCGCATCGTCGCCGGCGCCGTGGGCATGGTCGAAATGGCCCTGCACGAACTGCAGAAGAACGGCGTGGTGCAACTGGACGAGGAGCGCAAGGCGACCATGGTCAGCAACCTGCTGGTCGTGCTCTGCTCCGAGCGCGGCACCCAGCCGATCGTCAACGCCGGCACGCTCTACTGAGCCGGCCGCGGACCGCGACGTGGCAGAGAAGAAAGCCTACCCGCTGCGCATCGGCGCCGAGGTGCTGGACGCGATGCAGCGCTGGTCCAACGACGAGTTGCGCTCCCTGAACGCGCAGATCGAGTACGTGCTGCGCGAAGCGCTGCGCAAGGCGGGACGCCTGCAGAAACCCGATGGGAAAGACGAGGAGCCGATGCCATGAGCACGCGCTGGAACTACCAGGTAATCGAGATCAAGTTGCAGATGTTCGGCCAGCCGTTGACCGAGCGCCTGCAGGACGCCCTGGCCCGCGCCGGCAGCCTGGGCTGGGAGCTGGTCTCCTCGGTCCAGTCGAGTCCGACGGACTCGGTGCGCCTGTTCCTGAAGAAGCCGGCATAGCGGCCGCATGGGCATGCGCGCGGCCGACGACCTCGACCCTGGCCTGCAACTGGTGCCGGCTGGATCGGCACCGCGGATCGTGATGTTCCTGCTGGGCGTGGTCCTGCCCTTGGTGATCACCGCCGGCGCCCTGCTCTGGGCCAGCCTGGGCGACGGCCCGATGAACCTGGTCGGCGGGAGTTTCGCGCTGACCGCAACCCTCACCCTTGGCGGACTGGCGGTCCTGACCGTCGCCCTCTGGGCAGTGCTGGACCGCGCCATGCGTCGCCAGCGGCTGCAGCTGTCCGCGCAGCGGCTGGAAGTGAAGTCCAGCTTCTATTCGCAATCCCTGCCCTTGTCCGAGCTGAGGCTGGAGGAGGCACGGGTCCTGGACCTGGAAGAACACACGGGGTTCAAGCCGGTCCTAAAGCTCAACGGCTATTCCGTGGCCGGCTTCCACAGCGGCTATTTCCGGCTGCGCAACGGAAAGAGCGCCTTCGTCGCCACCGCGGGCGCACGCCACACCCTGTGGTTGCCGACCGACAGGGGCCGTGGCCTGCTGCTGCAACCCAGGCAGCCAGGCCTGCTGCTTGAACGCCTGCGTGAACTGGCGGCAGGCATGCCGCGCCGCTAAGCTGCGCCGATGCCCGGCCGCCACGCCTTCCTGCTCAACACCGCCGAGATCGAACTCTGGCCAGGCGGCCTGCTGCGCGCGCGCGGCAACAGCGATGCCCGGCTGCTGTCGCGCGCGCTGACGGTCTTGCGGCGCAAGCGCGATGGACGCTACCTGGCCGCACTGCTGCCCGAAGGCATGCAGTCGCTGATGCCCGGCTGGATGCGCGAACCGGGCGTGGATGCGGCACTGGACGCACTCGATGGCCTGCGCACCGATCGCGGTTTCGATGCCGATGCGCTGGGAGTCCTGCCGCTGGGACGGCTCATCGAAAGACTGGAGCGGCTGGGGCTGGACGACCGCTATGCCGAGTCCACTGGCCTGGCGCTGGTGGCCGAGCCTGCTGCCCTGTCCTTCGCCGGCCTGGATCGCTACCGGCGCCCGCTGTGGCTGACCGCGGCCGCGGCGCGCGCCTGGCTGGCGATGCAACGCAGCGCGCGCGCCGACGGCGTGGCGCTGGATGCGATCTCGGGCTATCGCAGCCATGACTACCAACTGGGCATCTTCGAACGCAAGCTGGCCCGCGGCCAGGATGTGCAGCAGATCCTCACCGTCAACGCCGCGCCGGGTTACAGCGAACACCACAGCGGCAACGCCCTGGACATCGGCACGCCGGATGAGCCGCCGGCCGAGGAGTCCTTCGAAACCACGCCCGCATTCAACTGGCTGGCCAGCCACGGTGCGGATTTCGGCTTCCTGATGAGCTATCCACGCGACAACCCGCATGGCATCGTCTACGAACCCTGGCACTGGTACCACACGGCCGATGCCCGCTGAGCCACCCCGGGCCACCCGCCCCACCGACGGAATCCGCACATGACCGACTTTGCCTCCCTGCAGAACCACCAGATCCGCCTGGCCGCGCGCCCGGTCGGCATGACCACGCGCGACAACTGGTCGTTCACCACCGAAGCAGTCGCCGCGCCCGCCGACGGCGGGATACTGGTGAAGACCCTGTACCTGTCGCTGGATCCGGCGATGCGCGGGTGGATGAACGAGGGCAAGTCGTACATACCACCGGTTGGAATCGGCGAGGTGATGCGCGCCGGCGGGATCGGCAAGGTCGTGGCTTCCACGCACCCGGGCTTCGCCGCGGGCGACCTGGTCAGCGGCGGAATGGGCGTGCAGGAATACAAGGAATTCAGCGCGGCTGAGATCAAGCGCAGCGGCGTGTTCAAGATCGATCCGCGCCTGGGCACGCCCACCCAGTGGCTGAACGTGCTGGGCATGCCGGGCATGACCGGGTATTTCGGCCTGATGGACGTCGGCCAGCCCAAGTCCGGCGACGTGGTCGTGGTCTCGGGCGCCTCCGGCGCGGTTGGCCAGACCGTGGGGCAACTGGCGAAGATCAAGGGATGCCGCGTGGTCGGCATCGCCGGCGGCCAGGCCAAGTGCCGCTTCGTGGTCGACGAACTGGGCTTCGATGCCTGCATCGACTACAAGAACCAGGACGTGCGCGAAGGACTCAAGGAGTACTGCCCCGAAGGCGTCGACATCTATTTCGACAACGTCGGCGGCGAGATCCTCGACCATGTGCTGGCCCGCCTGCGGCGCAAGGCGCGCATCGTCATCTGCGGCGCCATCTCGCAGTACAACGCCACCAGCGCCGTGCAGGGGCCGAAGAACTACCTGTCGCTGCTGGTCAACCGCGCGCGCATGGAGGGCATCGTGGTGTTCGATTACGCGGACCGCTATCCGGTTGCCATCGCCGAACTCGCCGGTTACCTGAAGGACGGGCGCATGAAGTCCAGGGAAGACGTCGTGGCCGGGCTGGAGACCTTCCCCGAATCGCTGGTCAAGCTCTTCACCGGCGAAAACTTCGGCAAACTGGTGCTGCAGGTTTCGGAATGACCGGCGCGGGCCGGCAGTAGCCGGCCCGGCCGGAACTCCTCAGTCCTGGGAGCGCCGCACCGGCGTGCTTCCCGCTCCGGCCGCATCGTCCTGGCCCGCCGCATCGGCGATGCGCCACAGATACTGGCTGGCGTAGGTGCGGTAGGGACCCCAGCATTCGCCACGGGCCAGCAATTCCTTCGGCGTGGGCATGGCCGGCAGGCGATCGATACGCTGGAGGCCCTTGCGGATGCCCAGGTCATCGACCGGCAGCACGTCCGGACGACCCAGGCGGGACATCAACATCATTTCCACGGTCCAGCGTCCTATGCCACGCACCGGGACCAGGGCGGCGACGATTTCGTCCTGGTCCAGGCCGGACATCTGCCGCAGGGTCGGGATCTGGCCCTCGGCCTCGCGCCTGGCGAGGTCGCGCAGCGCCAGGGCCTTGTTGCCCGATACGCCACAGGCCCGCAGCGCGGCATCGTCGATTCCCGCCAGGGTGCCGGCGTGCAGCCGCTTGCTGCCGATCGCCGCTTCCACGCGGCCGACGATCGTCGCGGCCGCCTTGCCGCTGAGCTGCTGGTAGAGGATCGCCCGGGCCAGCGCATCGACCGGGTCGAAGCGCCGGCGCCAGCCCGGTTGGGGTTCCAGGTAGCCGATCCGCTTCATCCAGGCGCCCAGCCTTCGATCGACCCGCCGCAGGTGCTCGAAGGCCTGTCCGGTATCGAATCCGCGGCGGTGGCGAGGCAAGCCTGTGCGCTCAGCGGCGGACCGCGTCCACCGCCCACACCAGCCAGCCAAGGATCAGGCCGATGCCGCCGATGGGCGCCAGCCTGGCGGTGAACGGCGACAACGCCGACAGGACCAGGCTTCCGCAGAACAGCAAGGTGCCGAGCAGCAGCAGGGACAGGCCCGCGCGGCCAAGCGAGCGGGTGGTCCCGGCCGTCAGCGCAGCCAGCGCCACGCCGTGGCCGAAGGCATACAGGACCGCAGTCTGCAGGCTGGAGCGCGCGTCCGCATCCGCGACCCCATGGGCGGCATAGGCGCCCAGGGCGACCGCCGCGGCGGCCAGCAATGCACCGGAAAAGGCGAGTAATGAAGGTTTGCGCTGGCGTCGGTCATAACTCAACAAGGCATCGACCCCGAGGTGCGCCGGCAGCGCCGGACGTGGAAGGGAATTACCGTTTCCGCAAATGAAACGCGCCGCGAATGCGGCGCGTCACCCCTTGCCGCGCGGCGGACCGGAGTCCGCCACACCTTACTGCTTGACCTGCCAGTAGACGTCGAAGCTTCCATCGGCCTCGAACGACTTGTCCACGCCACCCTTCCATGATTCATACGGACGGTCGGTGACCTCGTACCCGTTGGTCATCGCCCATGCGCGCAGCGAGCTGCGCACCACGTCGAGTTCCGCCATGTAACCGACATAGCGGGCGCTGGCGGCCTTGCGGGGCTCGACCCGCACGTACTCGACCGGGGTGCCCGACACCGAGACCTTGAGCGGCCCGCTGGAGGCCACCGGAGCGGCGACTGGCGCGGTGGCCGCCTCGTCCTTCTTCGCCTTGTCCGCGTCATCGGCCTTGGCCGCGCCACTGCGCTTGCGCACCGGCTGGGCCACGTCGAAGGCGTACTTGTCGGAGCCGAAATCGGTGGTGATGATGCGCACCGGACCCGCTGCCTCCAGGCCATTGTTCTCCATCACCCGCTTGATCCATTCCTGGTTGGCCTTGATCGAGCCCTTGATCGCCTCATTGTTGCGGTCGATGTTGCCCGCGGTGACCACCAGCAGGTCCTCGGCCGGCAGGTCCACCAGCTTCAGGTCGGTCAGCTTGCTGCCTTCGACGCGGTAGTCGAAGTTGGGCACCGTGGCCAGCATGTTGGTCAGCTTGGCAAGCCCGGCAATGACGCTGTCGCCGACGTTGCGGCGGACGTACATCCCGTTGAAACGCCCGAACAGGTTGAAGCCGTAATTGACGTCGTAGCTCTGGGTGACCTTGACGTTGCGGTTGTTCTTGCCGGTCGGCTCCAGGGTGATGACCGACTTCTTGTCGGAACCGGGCTTGTCGTCGTCGATCGCGAAAGCCACCCTGCCGCCGCCGCCGATGCCGTCGGGCGCCACGCTCTCGGTGATCTCCCAATGACCCTTGCCGTAGCGCTTGTCGGCAGATGCGAAATCGACGCGGGCGCCGACGCCGGTATGCCCCTCGCCACCACCCGAATAGGTCAGGTCGGCCGGCTTGCTGGGAATCAGCAGGTTCCAGTCCTTCAGCCGGCGCACGTTGTTGACCGTGTCGAAGACTATGGTCATGCGGCGATTGGTCTCGGTGCTTTCCTCCAGGTGTCGCTTGGAAGGAAGAATCAGGCCTACCGCCACGAACAGCACCAGGACAAGCGCCAAGGCAATCACGAACTCGATCAAACGGGTCATTCAGCAGTCTCCGGGGGCCGATCCCATGGCCATTGAAATGTATACGCAGCGCGCATCCTAGCAGGCTTGGCGGAATCGGTCAGCACACGGCCAGCCCGCGGATGCCGCGCTGCAACGCAACGCGGGATCCTTCACACCCCGGGGCCCGAGCGCATCGGGACACGAAGCGGCACCGCCCGCCGGAAGCCCCGGATCCGCTTCCCTTGCCCGCCCCGGTCGGGCGCGTGTCCACGGTTCAGGCACCGAGGTGGGGCCGGCTGCCTCGGTCAGACCAGTTGCAGTTCGAAAGCCTTCAACACCGCCCGGGTACGGTCCCGCACCCCGAGCTTGGAGAGGATGTTGGAAACGTGGTTCTTGATGGTGCCCTCGGCCACGCCCAGCGAGTTGGCGATCTCCTTGTTGGAGAAGCCGCTGGCCATCAGGCGCAGGATCTCGGTTTCACGGTCGGTCAGCGGATCGGGCCGGTCCAGGCTGACGAAATCGTTGCGCATGTGCTCCAGGCCGGAGAGCAACCGCTGGGTGACCGCCGGCTGCACCAGCGAGCCACCAGAGGCCACGGTGCGGATCGCGCCTACCAGCTGCTCCAGCGACACGTCCTTCAGCAGATAGCCCTTGGCCCCTGCCTTCAGCCCGGCGAGCACCAGCTGGTCGTCGTCGAAGGTCGTCAGGATGATCGCCGGCGGCAGCTGTCCGGCCGCGGCCAGTGCCTGCAACGCTTCCAGCCCCGACATCACCGGCATGCGCATGTCCATGAGCACCACGTCCGGCCGGCACTGCGGCACCACTTCCACCGCCTGGCGGCCGTCGGCGGCCTCGGCCACCACCTCGATGCCGTCGTCCAGCGCGAGCAGCGAGCGTATGCCCTGCCGCACCAGGGTTTGATCATCGACCAGGCAGACACGGATCATGCGGTACCTCCGGTGGTGACCGGTTCCGGGCACGGGCGCTCCAGGACCAGCGGTTCATGGATGCCGACGGGCAATTGCAGGCATAGCCTGAAACCACTTCCGGCACGGGATTCGATGGTCATGTTGCCACCCAGCAGGCGCAGGCGCTCGCGCATGCCGCGCAGGCCGTTGCCGGCGATCACCGTCTCGGCGCCGCGGCCGTCGTCATGGGCGTCGATGGCGATGGTCGCGGCCTGGCGGCGGCAGTGGATCCACAGGTTGCGGGCCGCCGCGTGGCGCACCGCGTTGGTGATGATCTCCTGGGTGCAGCGCAGCAGCACGTGGGCGCGCTCGGCATCGTCCAGGGTCAGTGGGTCCTCGATCTGCAGGTGGATGTCCAGGCCGGGAACGCGCCCGGCCAGCAGCACCAGCGCCGCGCCCAGGTCGATGGCATCGCCCTCGCGCAGCTGGCTGACCACCTCGCGCACGTCGGTGAGCAGCAGCCTGGCCAGGGCATGGGCCTGCTTGACGTGCTCCTGGGCCCGGCCTTCGGTCATGTGCCCGGCCACTTCCAGGTTCAGGCTCAGCGCGGTCAGATGGTGGCCCAGCAGGTCGTGCAGTTCACGGGCGATGCGGGTGCGCTCGTTGACCCGTGCGCTTTCGGCCAGCAGTACCCGGGTCGCGCGCAGTTCGGCATTGAGCCTGCGCTGCTCGTCGCGCGCCGCGGCCTGTTCACGCGCCACGTAGGCCGTGACCAGCACGAACACCGCGAAACCCACGTAGAAGGACGCCTGGAACACCGCCTCCCAGAAGTTGAAGATGCCCAGGGCCATGAACGAAGGCACCAGGAACACGTGGGCCACGACCAGCCAGGCCACCGCCACGCGTACCGCCAGCAGCCACGGCAGCACCCCGGCCACGATCAGCATCAG
>SEHC01000653.1 GCA_004173415.1 Lysobacteraceae bacterium | reverse complement strand
ATGTCGATCACGTTGCGGCCGGCCTTGCGCAGGCCTTCGATCAGGCTGGCCGACAGTTCCGGGCCGGACAGGCGGCCGTCGCGGCCGACCACGACGTCGACCAGGCCCTGGTCTTCCATCACCGAACCGATGGCCTGGCCGATGCGTTCGGCCACCTGGCTGTCCAGGGTCGTTCCCACCACTCCGCGGATGTCATAGGCGCGGAAGATGCCCGGGTCCACTTCGACGTAACGGCTGCTGGCCGCGACCCCGCCGGCGACCGTCGCGGCTTCGGCGTCCGCCGCGCTGCTGGTGGCGGGCTTGTCGGCCGGCGACGCAGGCTGCGGATCCAGCAACAGGGCCTGGACCAGGGTCGGCTGGTCGTCCACGGCGCCGGCGCCGGCGAGGCCACGCCGGGGAAGGCTGAGCTTGCCCCGCGACAACAGCAAGGCGGCCAGAGCCAGCAAGGCAAACAGCACCGCGGCCACCACGGCCGGGATCGCGCCCAGTCCCAAGGGTGCCTCGGTCCCGTCGGCGGCGACGCGCAGGCCGGTCTTGCCGACCGGCCGGGCCAGTGCCTCGGCCCCGCTGGCCAGGCTGCGGCTGCCCGCTTCGCGCACGTTGTAACTGCCCTGGCGCAAGGCCACGTAGCCACGCTCGGGCACCTTGGCCTGGTCGAGGCTGTCGGTCAGCAGCGCCAGCGGCAGGTCCAGGTAGATGACCTTGGCACCGGCCGGGGCCGCCAGGCCGAGGCGGGGCTGCTTGCCCTCGCGCACCACCCTTGCCACCGGCGCGCCCTGGCTCAGGGCCACTTCCAGCAGGGCCAGCTTGCTGAAGCCGAACTCGGCCGGGGCCGCATAGCCGGCAGTCAGGTCGGCCGGCAGGACCCGCACGTCCCCTGCTTCCTTCCAGTTCTCGCCAACGATCCGCGCCACCGCGGCATCGTCGCCCGAACGCAGTGCCGCCTGCACCGGTGCACTGGCCAGGCGCTCGGACAACTGCCTGCCCAGCGTGGCCAGGGTCTTGCCGGCTCCGGCCAGCAGGGCATCGCGGGACTGCTCGACCGCCTCGGACAGGCGCGCATCGCGCCATTGCTGCACCCCACCCCAGGCCAGCCAGGCGGCCAGCAGCGCGAACAGCGCCGCCAGCAACGGAAGCACGCGGCGCAGCTCGGCGGGCAGTTGTGACCCGCTTGGTTTCCGATCGGTCATCTGAATCGCCTTGTCAGCGGACGCCCGTGTGGCCGAAGCCCCCTTCGCC
>SEHC01000266.1 GCA_004173415.1 Lysobacteraceae bacterium | reverse complement strand
GAGATCCGGCGTGCGGCCCCTGCTGAATTACGGTGGTGCTGACACCGAGGCGTTATCGGGCGCGCACGCCGGGCTCTCGGCAACTACAGTAGGGGAACTGAAAGACATAAGGCGTTAGGTGGCTCTCATGCAGGAGTTCAGCTCGTGAAGAAAAGCGTAGTGATTTCCATCGCCGCAGCGGTCATGACGGTTTTCTCTTTGTGCTTGCTGTTCTCTGGAACACCTGACAATGCGGGGTTGCTTGCGTCTCTTAATCCAGTAAATGCAGTGAGCGGCCTTTCTTTCGCCCTCGGATTTGCAGTTGGACTGCCCTCCATAGCTGCGGTTGTTACTGCCATCGCAGTGTTCGTTTCGATCCCTGTCGCAGTTTTCTTAATCACAAATAGATTGCTTCGTTGTTTTTATGGTTAGACCTCGCGTCAGGAAGAAGTGGCGCATTCGGCTCTGAGCCACCTAACAATTCGTTCAAGCCGACACCGCTTCGTAGCTTCACCTTTGCGCTTACACTACGCTAGCGCAAAGGTTTCGCCGCTTCGCGGCGCGGCTTAACTCAGGCGTTAGGCCGCAAGCAGGTACTCTCGTGAATCTCAACCAGATAACCCTTCCGGCCACTGACTTCGATCGCTCGGTGGAGTTCTATCGCAGCATGGGCTTCACGCTCATCGTGCACTCCCCGCCGCGCTATGCACGCTTTGAATGCCCGGATGGAGACGCCACTTTCTCGCTGCACACAGCTGATCAGCCGGCCAATGGCGTCGTTGTGTACTTTGAGTGCGCCGACTTGGATGCCCGGGTTCAACATCTTCTGGCCGCCGGGTTCTCGTTTACTCAGCTCCCCACGGATGAGCGCTGGCTCTGGCGGGAGGCGCGACTCAATGACCCTTCTGGCAATGTACTCTGCCTGTTCTGGGCCGGCGAAAACCGCAAGAACCCACCCTGGCGGGTTGCGGCCTAACAATTCACTCAAGCCGAAACGGTAGTTCCTACGGTTTAGTGGACACCCTGATCTAACACTCGGAGTGTCTCCATGCCAACCCCAGGTCCACGCACCACCTATCGCTACAGCGATGTGTTCAAGGCCACGGCGGTCCGTTTAAGCCAGCTTCCCGGCGTGTCGGTGCGTGACGTCGCCGAGTCGCTTTACATCCATCCCTTCATGTTGTCTCGTTGGCGCAAGCTGGCCCGCGAAGGAGTGATCATGAGCAAGGGTGTGGAAGTGGACAAGGCCGTGGCGGCCGAGCTGAAGGCGCTGCGTGAGATGAAGCGCAAGTACGAACGGCTGCAGGTCGAGCATGACCTTTTAAAAAAAAGCCATCGCGTTCACTTCCGCTCGAAGGACGACATCTTCGCCTTCATCGCTCACCACCAGGAAGCCCACCCGGTGAGAACCATGTGCCGGCTGCATGGGGTCAGCCCGTCAGGGTTTTATGCCTGGCAACAGCGGCCAGCCAGCCAGCGTGCCATCGATGATGCCGGCCTGGTGGAGCGCATCCGCCTGGCGCATGCACGGAGTCGTCAGACCTATGGCAGTCCACGCATCCACGCCGCGCTTCAGCTGCGTACCCTTTCCAGCGTCGTCGATGACCTCGCACCCAAGGACATCCTGCTGTCGCTGTCCGTCGTGGAGAAAATCCGCGCCACGATAAAAGAGTGCAGGGAGGAACATCAGGACGAGTTGCTCGCCTCCCTCGAGTGCATCGTGCTGAAGCTCAGCCGCGCCGCGCGCGGCGATTGAGAGGCGCAACCCGCTCGTGCCGCGGCGCGGGGTGGCCCGCGGCGGCAACTCGGCCCGGATCAGGGTGCCGGGGTCGCCAGCAATGGCGACAGCAACGGTTCCAGCTCTGCGCGACGCCAGCCCGACAACCCGGCCGGCCACAGGCCGGTCTGATGCAGGGTCTCCAGATAGCGCCGTGACGCGAGGATGCCGTCGGGCAGCCCCAGCTCGGTGCTGCGGGCGGCGACCGCGTCCTGCAGTCGCCTGACCGCATTCTTGTCCTCGGTGCTGGCGTTGTGGGCCAGGGGCGCGGTGGCTTCATCGTCCAGTGCGGTGGCCAGGGCCTGCCAGATCGCGTCGCCCAGCTTCCGCGGCGCCTTGGGATGGGCATCGAGCATGGCCTGCAGTCGCGCCCGGTCGGCGGGCGGGGTGCGCGCCAGCTGGGTGGCCAGTTCGTTGTCCAGGATCCAGCTGCGCGGCTTGTCGCTGTCGCGGGCCTGCGCGTCGCGCCAGCGCAGCAGGCGCAGCAGGCGCAGCTGCGCGTCCGCTTCCAGGAACTGCGCGCTGCGCATCGACAGGTGCGGCCAGCGATCGCCATCCTCGGTGGCGTTGGCGAGCATGCGCTCGGCGTCCTGGTCCAGCCAGTCGCGCCGGCCCAGCGCGGCCAGCCGCGAATCCAGTTCGCGGTAGATCGCGCCCAGGTGGACCACATCGTCGGCGGCGTATTCCAGCTGCGAGTCACTGAGCGGCCGGCGCAGCCAGTCCGAACGGGTCTCGCCCTTGGCCAGCGCCACGCCGGTGATTTCCTGCACCAGCTTCTGGTAGCCCATGCCGCCGCCGATCCCGCACAGGGCAGCAGCGACCTGGGTGTCGAACAGCGGCGCCGGCAACACCCCGCAATCATGCGACAGCGCCACCAGGTCCTCGCTGGCGCTGTGCATGACCTTCAACACCTTGCGATCCTCCAGCAGCGGGCCCAGGGCAGCGGTCATGCCTGGCGCCAGCGGATCGATCAGCAGGATCTGGTCATCGATGGCCATCTGCACCAACGCCAGCTGCGGCCAGTAGGTGCGCTCGCGCACGAACTCGGTATCCAGGCCGACCCAGGCCGGCGGCTGCTGCAGCCGCGCCTGCAGCGCAGCGGGTTCATCAATCCAGATCGGCACGAAATCTCCAGGGAATGCATCGGTTGCGGGCTGGGGCGACAATAGCCTAACGTCGGGCCGCCCACCGGGGCCGGCCATTGTGGAGGAAGATGCACCCGATCAGAACCCTTCCGTGGATGGCGCTGCTGCTGTGCTGCGCCGCCTGCACGCCGGCTCCCGAAGCGGTGGCGCCGGTGCGCAGGGAGCCGGTGGAGCTGGTCGACCCACGCCTGCCCAGCATCACCGTGAGCGGCGATGAGAGCGGTGCGGCGGCATGGAACTGGCAGCCGCCGCGGCGCGAACTGGCCGGCACCGACCTTGCGCTCGCCAAACGCGAGGCCGCGCGTGCGCTGGCCCAGGGCCGCCTGTTCGCCGACGCCGACGCCGCCATCCCGCTGTACCTGGCCCTGCAACAGCTCGATCCGCAGGATCCGCAGGTGGCCGCAGGCCTGGAGAAATCGCTGCGGGCCTTGCTCGCCCGCGGCGAGCGGGCGCTGGCGGACGCCGACGACCAGGCCGATGCGCTGAGCCTGGCCGGCGAGATCGCCGCCGTGGCGCGCACGGTCGCCCCACGCGATGCCGGGGTCATCGCCTACCTGGGCCGGGTGGACCTGTCCGACCAGTTGTGGCGGTTGAATGCCGAGGGCGAGCGCGCCCTGCGCAAGGGCGGGGCGGGCGAGGACATCGATACCGCCCTGCGGGCGTTCCGCGAAGTACTCATCCTGCGACCGGACCAGCCGCGTGCGCTGCAGGGCCTGGCCGCGGCCGAGAGCGCGCTGATCCGGCA
>SEHC01000265.1 GCA_004173415.1 Lysobacteraceae bacterium | reverse complement strand
GTCGTCGTGAAACCGCAGCACAAGCTGCTTGCCTTAGCCGTATTCGCCGCACTCTCCGCAATTCCGCAGGCCTATGCACAAGAGACCCCGGCGGCCCCCGCGGCCGATGAAGAGCCGGTTACCCTCGCCACCATGACCGTCACCGCGCAAAAGCGCGAAGAGGCCATGCAGGACGTGCCGATCATGCTGACGGCGCTTCCCGAGCAGTTGCTGCAGGACACCGGCGTGCGTGACATCAAGGACGTGCAGTTGCTGGTGCCGGGCCTGCATGTCAGCTCCACCACCAACGAGGCGCAGACCACCGCGCGCATCCGCGGCGTCGGCACCAACGGCGACAACGCCGGCCTGGAATCGGCGGTCGGCGTGGTGATCGACGGTGTGTACCGTCCCCGTACCGGCGTCGGCTTCGGCGACCTGGGTCCGGTCGAGCGCATCGAAGTGCTGAAGGGCCCGCAGGGCACGGTATTCGGCAAGAACACCTCGGCCGGCGTCATCAACGTCATTACCCGCCGCCCGAGCTACTCGCAGATGGTCGAGGGCGAGGTCACCGTCGGTAACTACGGCGCGCTTGGCGTTTCCGGCAGCTACAACGATTCGTTGAGCGACAACGCCGCCTTCAGCATCTACGCGGCCAAGCGCAAGCGCGACGGTTTCAACGACGTGCATACCGGCGAGGGCCCGCGCACGCTGGAGGAAGACAACAACCAGAACTTCCACTCACTGCGCGGCCAGTTGCTGTGGGAGCCGACCGAAAACCTGGACATCAATTTCATCGCCGACTTCACCAGCCGCGAAGAGAACTGCTGTGTCGGCGTCACCACGGTGCGCGGTCCGACCGCGGCCATCGCCGACGCGCTGGCTGGCGGACCCGGCATGGGCATCATCCCGGTGGCCGATCCGGAGCGCCGCCTGGCCTATGCCAACCGCAGCACCGAGCAGGACATGAAGGACAAGGGCCTGTCGGCCGAGATCAACTGGAACACACCATGGTTCAACGGTGCCACGTTCACCTCGATCACCGCCTCGCGCGACTGGCAGTCGATCAACGGCCTGGACCTGGATTTCTCCGGCGCGGACGTGCTCTACCGGCGCGCCGAGTTCGATGATTCGTCGACCGCCTTCAAGAGCTTCAGCCAGGAATTCCGCCTGACCGGCTCCACCGACCGCCTCGACTGGATGGTTGGCGCGTTCTATTCGGACGAGGACCTCGAGCGGCACGACCAGTACGTCTACGGGTCTGATTACGAAGCGTACATCTCCGCCGCGGCGTTGGGCGCGATTGCCCGGATCGTGGCCCAGGGCGTGGCTGACGGACGCTATCCGGCCGGCTCCGCGGTCGACATGACCAACCCGTTCTCGTTCATTTCCCAGGTCACCGGACTGCCGCAGGGGACGAATTTCGCCGGCGACGAATCCGACGACGTATACAACCAGAGCGCGAAGTCGCTTTCGTTCTTCACCAACAATACGTTCCACGCCACCGACAAGCTGGACTTCACCGTCGGCCTCCGCTACACGCGGGAGGAAAAGGAGCTGCTGTCGTCCTACGACAACATCAACGGCGCCGGCACCGCTTGCCAGACCGCGCAGAACAACCTGGGTGGCGCGGTCGGCGCGCTGGTCGGGCGCGGCGTGCCCAGCGCTGCCCTTCTTGACGTCGCTCCGACGCTGCTCGGCCTGATGTGCGTGCCGTGGGCCAACTTCGTCTACGACGGCCGCCAGACCGACCAGGATCGCACCGAGAAGGAATGGTCCGGCACCCTGAAGGCGGCGTACCGGTGGAACGAGAACCTGATGACCTACGTCTCCGGCGCCCGTGGCTACAAGGGCGGTGGCTTCAACCTGGATCGGGTCCAGGTTCCCAGCGCTGGCGGCATCCTCGGCGGTCCGCCGTTGATCGTCGCGATCGACGACACGTCCTTCCCGGGCGAGTTCGTGGACAGCTACGAGTTGGGCGCCAAGACCACCTGGGCCGACGGCAACCTGCTGTTGAACGCCACCCTGTTCCACCAGGAATACGAGAACTTCCAGCTCAACAGCTTCCTGGGCACAAGTTACGTGGTGCGTGCCATTCCGCAGGTGATCTCCAAGGGCGTGGATGCGGAAATCCTCTGGCAGACCGGGGTCAAGGGGCTGATGGTCCAGGGTGGCGTGACCTATGCCGACACGCGTTACGGCGATGACGTGCTGCCCGATGCGGACCTGTTCCTGCTTCCGGGCAGCCGTATCAGCTTCGCCCCGGCATGGTCGGGAACGGGTTCGGTCACCTACCAGTGGGATTTCGGTTCGGACCTGATCGGTCGTTTCAACATCGGCGCCAAGTACCTGTCCGAGCACAACACCGGTTCCGACCTCGACCCGCAGAAGATCCAGAGCGGCTATGCGCTGGTCAATGCGCGGGTCGGCATCGGCGCCAAGGACAAGCGCTGGGCGCTGGAATTCTGGGGCCAGAACCTGACCGACGAGACCTACACGCAGGTCGGTTTCGACGCGCCGCTGCAGACCGGCTCGTGGAATGCCTTCCTCGGGGCGCCGCGGACCTACGGCATGACCTTGCGCCTGCAGTACTGATCCAGCAAAGGCTTCGCAACGGAACGGCCCGCCATGCAGATGGCGGGCCGTTTCCGTTGCCGGGCCCGTTGCCCGCAGACAAGTCCGCGCTTTTCCGCTAAAACGGCAGCGCCTCCTCCGAACTCCCCCAGATGCCGACCCCCGACGATCCAGCCCTGCGCGCGCTTGCCGAGAACCTGGGCGAGCGCCTTCGCCAGACGCACCACCGCCTGGTCACCGCCGAAAGCTGCACCGGGGGATGGATCGCCAAGGCGGTGACCGACATCGCCGGCTCGTCGGACTGGTTCGATTGCGGCATGGCCGCCTATAGCTATGAGGCCAAGCAGGCCTTGCTGGGGGTCCGGCCGGAAACGCTCGAGACCCACGGCGCGGTGAGCAGGGAAACGGTGATAGAAATGGTCGCCGGGGCGCTGGTCAACTCGGGCGCGAGCATCGCGGTGGCAGTGACCGGCATCGCCGGCCCCGGCGGCGGCAGCGAAGACAAGCCGGTGGGCACCGTGTGGATCGGGTGGAAGAAGCGGGGTGGATACGCGCGTGCCGAGGCCTTCCGTTTCGAGGGGGATCGCGATGCGGTACGCAGGCAGACCGTCGCCGCTGCGCTGAGAGGGCTGGAAGCGCTGGCGGGTTGAGCCGGATCGGCCCGGTTGCCGGGCTTCGATGGCTGCCGGGTTGCATTGGATTCGCGTTAGTAGTATTACTACTAACCATGGAATTGACCCAGACCCAGCAAGCCATCCTGGCCATGATCGCAGAGCGGATCGAAGGTGAAGGTGCGCCCCCGTCCCAGGCCGAAATTGCCCGGGCCTTCGGTTTCAGTGGAGTCCGCGCGGCCCAGTACCACCTGGAGGCACTCGAGGCAGCCGGCGCGATCCGCAGGGTCGCCGGGCAGGCCCGCGGCATTCGCCTGGTCCACGACGATACCGATGTCCCTGAGGCGGAGCCCGTGCTGCCCGAGAACGCCTTGCGCCTGCCCATATTGGGCCGTGTCGCCGCCGGCCTTCCCATCGGGGCAGACATCCGCTCCGACGACTTCGTCCTGCTTGATCGCACCTTCTTCGCCCCGGCCCCGGATTACCTGTTGAAAGTGCAGGGCGATTCGATGCG
>SEHC01000264.1 GCA_004173415.1 Lysobacteraceae bacterium | reverse complement strand
ACGTCGTCCAGCGACAGGGTGAAGGCCAGCAGCCAGCCGGCGACGATCGCCGGGGCGATGATCGGCAGGGTGATCTGGAAGAACACCTTGATCCGGTTGGCGCCCAGGTCCATGGCCGCTTCCTCCAGCGACTTGTCCAGTTCGGCCATGCGCGAGGACAGGACCACGGTGACGAAGGCCAGGGTGAAGGTGACGTGCGCTATCCAGATCGAGACCACGCCGCGCGGGGCCAGCCCGACCAGGCTGCCCAGCGACATGAACAGCATCAGGATTGACAGGCCGAGGATCACCTCGGGCATCACCAGTGGCGCGGTGATCAGCGCGCCGAACAGGGTCTTGCCGGGGAAGCGCCGCATCCGGGTCATCACCAGCGCGGCCAGCGTGCCCAGGACCACCGCGGCGGTGGCGGTGAAGAACGCGATCTTGATGCTGATCCAGGCCGCACCGAGCATCTGCTCGTTCTGCATCAGCTTGCCGTACCACTTGAGCGAGAAGCCCGACCACACCGTGGCCAGCTTGTTCTCGTTGAACGAATAGAACATCAGCACCAGGATCGGCAGGTACAGGAAGGCGAAGCCGAGGCCCAGGATCAGCCAGGTCGGCCAGCGGCGGGCCAGCGTGCTCATGTCAGCCTCCCTTCGATCTCGGCCTGCTGGACCCGGTTGAATACCAGGATGGGAACCAGCAGCAACAGCAGCATGACGATGGCCACCGCCGAGGCGGAGGGCCAGTCGCGGTTGTTGAAGAACTCGTTCCACAGCACCCGCCCGATCATCAGCGTGTCGGGCCCGCCCAGCAGCTCGGGGATGACGAACTCGCCGACCGCCGGGATCATCACCAGCATGCAGCCAGCGATGATCCCGGCGCGGGACAGCGGCACGGTGATCTTGAAGAAGGCCTTCCACGGCTTGGCGCCCAGGTCGTAGGCCGCCTCGAGCAGGCGCTGGTCGTGCTTGACCAGGTTGGTGTACAGCGGCAGGACCATGAACGGCAGGTAGCAATAGACGATGCCGATGTAGGCGGCGACCGGGGTGTTGGATATCTGCAGCGGCTCGCTGATCACGTGCAGCGCCAGCAGCACGTCGTTGAGCAGACCGTTGGGCTTGAGGATGCCGATCCAGGCGTAGACCCGGATCAGGAACGACGTCCATGAGGGCAGGATCACCAGCATCATGGCGATGTTGCGCGATGAAGGCGGCAGCCTGGCGATCACGTAGGCCATCGGGTAGCCGATCAGCAGGGTCAGGAAGGTCGAGATCGCGGCGATCTTGATCGAGCTCAGGTAGGCCTTGATGTACAGCGAATCGGTGAACAGGCCGATGTAGTTGCTGAGGTTGAGCTTCAGCGACACCGCGTTGTCGACGAACTCCAGGACCGGTGTATACGGCGGCATCGCGATGGCGAGCTTGGAGAACGAGATCTTCAGCACGATCAGGAACGGGATCGCGAAGAACACCAGCAGCCACAGGTACGGGACCGAGATCACCGCCCAGCGCGGATGCGGCAGCAGCTTCTTCAGGAAGGCGTTCATGAGGTAAGCACCACGCCTTCGTTGTCGCCCCACGATAGCCAGACCTCGTCGCCCCAGGTCATGCCCTCGCTGGCCCAGCGCTGCTGGTTGGCGAAGTTGGCCATGAACCGGTAGCCGCTGGGCAGGCGCACGTGGAACACCGAATGGCTGCCGAAGTAGGCGATGTCCTCGATCTTGCCGTGGGTCTTGTTGTAGGCCTGGGCGGGCTGCTCCTTGCTGATGTTGACCTTCTCCGGGCGCACGCCGAAGGAGACCTCCTGGCCCTCGAATCCGGAGATGCCGTGGCCGACGTAGATCGGGGTCTCCAGCGAGGGCGACAGGATGGTCACGTAATCGGCCATGTCCTGGTCGACCCTGCCCTGGAACAGGTTGACCGAACCGATGAACTCGGCCGCGAAGCGGCTGGTCGGCGACTCGTAGATCTCATCCGGGGTGCCGACCTGGCGGATCCGCCCGGAATCCATTAGCGCGATGCGCGTGGCCATGGTCATGGCCTCTTCCTGGTCGTGGGTCACCATCACGCAGGTGACCCCCGACTTCTCGATGATGTTGACCAGCTCCAGCTGCATCTGCGAGCGCAGCTTCTTGTCCAGCGCGCCCATCGGCTCGTCCAGCAGCAGCAGCTTGGGCCCCTTGGCCAGCGAGCGGGCCAGCGCCACGCGCTGCTGCTGGCCGCCGGAAAGCTGGTGCGGCTTGCGCTTGGCCAGCTTGCCCAGCTGGACCAGGGATAGCATCTCCTCGACCCGCCTGGCGATCGCCTCGCGCGCCAGGCCGTCCTGCTTCAGGCCGAAGCCAATGTTCTGCTCAACGGTCATGTGCGGGAACAGCGCGTAGGACTGGAACATCATGTTGATCGGGCGTTCGTAGGGCGGCAGGTCGTTCATGACCTGGCCGTCCAGGTGGATCTTGCCGGAGGTCGGCTTCTCGAAGCCTCCCAGGCAGCGCAGCAGGGTGGACTTGCCGCTGCCGGAACCGCCGAGCAGGGCGAATATCTCGCCCTTGCGGATCTGCAGGGACACGTCGTCGACCGCGACGAAGCCGTCGAACTCCTTGCGCACGTCGACGATCCGCAGGTAGTCGTCGACCCCCTTGCCGTTGCCGGTCGAATCCCTGTTGCCGTTGTCCTGTTCGATAGTCATGTAAGCCCCGGCCATGCCCTGGAAGGTGGTGCGGGCGACCCCGGGCCGGTGACGCCGGCCCGGGATTGCCGCGCGACTGCGCTGGAAACAGGCAGGACGGGCACCCGGCCCGCCCCGCCGCGGCTCACTTGCCGGTCTTGAGCTCGGTCCAGATCCGGGTGTAGAGCTTGTCCACCTCGGGTGGGATGATGGCGAAGTTGAACAGCGTGGCCATCACTTCCGGCGCCGGATAGATGATCGGGTCGTCGGTGATCGCCTTGTCCATCAGCGGCTTGGCCTTGGGCACCGCGTTGGCATAGCTGATGTAGTTGGAGTTGTTGGCCATCACCTGCGGGTCGAGCAGGTTGTTGATGTAGGCATAGGCCTCGTCGAGGTGCTTGGCGTCCTTGGGGATGGCGAGCATGTCGTACCAGATCGGCGCGCCTTCCTTGGGGATGGAGAAGGAGATGTTGACCCCGTTGGCCGCCTCCGCGGCGCGGTTGCGCGCCTGGATCACGTCGCCGGACCAGCCCAGCACCAGGCAGATGTCGCCATTGGCCAGCGAGTCGATGTACTCGGAGGAATGGAAGTTGCTGATGTGCGGGCGCACCGTCTTGAGCAACGCCGCGGCCTTGGCGATCACCGCCGGGTCGGTGCTGTTGGGATCCTCGCCGAGGTAGTTCAACGCGATCGGCACGATCTCCGACGGCGTGTCGAGGAAGGTCACGCCGCAGTCCTTGAGCTTGGCCAGGTTCTCCGGCTTGAACACCAGGTCCAGGCTGTTGGTCACCTCGGTGTTGCCGAAGGCGGCCTTGACCTTGTCCACGTTGTAGCCGATGCCGGTGACGCCCTGCATGTACGGGATCGCATGCTGGTTGCCCGGATCCTGCGACTGCAGCCGCTTCATGATCTCCGGGTCGAGGTTGGCGTAGTTGGGGATCTTCGACTTGTCCAGCGGCAGGAACACGCCGGCCTGGATCTGGCGGCCGAGGAAGTTCAGCGTCGGCACGACCACGTCGTAGCCGCTGTC
>SEHC01000263.1 GCA_004173415.1 Lysobacteraceae bacterium | reverse complement strand
CGTTGTTCCATGTCGCCGCTGGCCAGCCACTGGCCGCGCTTGTCCGCTTCGGTGAGGAAGGCCCAGACCCGCTCGATGGGGCCGGGCAGGCGGCGTTCCAGGCGCACGGTGGCGGGTGCGACCATGCTGGCAAAGGCGAGTTCCATGGCAATCTCCTGTCGTTGGGATTCAGAACAAGGCAGCGAGTGCCTCGAGCATCGTGTCCCAGCCATCCTGGGTGCGCTGCGCGTAGTCGGCCCACCTGGCATCCATCTCGTGCACGAGGGTCAGCACGCTGCCGCCGCCCGAGGCGGTGAGGTCGATCCGGACCCGGCTGGGCGCGTCGTCGGAACCACCGCTGACCGCCCAGGTGAACAGCAGGCGATGCGGACGCTGCAGTTCCAGGTATTCGCCTACATGGTCGATGAGCTGGCCCTTGCGCTCGACCTGCAGCGAGAAGCGGCCGCCGACGCGCGGATCAACGTCCATCCGCACCACGTTCTCGTCGCGTACCCGCGCTCCGAACATCCACATGCCCAGCGTGCGCGGTACCAGCCAGGCGTCATAGACCCGCTCGGGCGGGGCATTGAGGAAGCGCGTCGCGGTGACCTGGAAGGTGGGGTCGATCATCGTTCAATGTCCTGGGATTCGATGGAGCCGTCCTGGCGCAGGGCGATTTCCAGTGCGTCCAGGCGTTGGGTCCAGAACTGCCGGTAGTACTGCAGCCAACCCTCGGCCTCGGCCATGGCCTCGGCGCGCAGCGCGCACAGGTGGGTACGGCCGGTGATCCGCCGTTCGACGAGGCCGGCGCGTTCCAGCACCTTGATGTGCTTGGAAGCGGCGGCCAGCGAAATACGGAACGGGGCGGCCAGCTCGCCAACGCTGTGCGGGCGAGCACTGAGGCTGCGCAGCATGCGGCGGCGCGTGCCGTCCGACAGCGCCTGGAAGACGGTGTCGAGTTGTGGGGAGTCATGTTCAACCATGAGGTTTAATGTGGCGCTCCCTCGGTGAAATGTCAACCCTTTGGTTGAATGATTTCGTGCGGGGCGTCGCGGCCCTTAAAATGGGTCGCATGATCCTCAATGCCGCCGCCTACCTGGCCGGGGAAGACGCGGCGATCCACGGATTTTTCGAACGCCTGCGCAGCGACGCCCGGTTCGCCGGCTTGCGGGTCAAGTACAGCCGCAGCAGGTCGCAACCGTTCGCCCGCCTCAAGGTCAAGGTAAAGCGGGAGATCATCAGCTTCCGTCGCGACGACGCCTCGCCGCTGGGCGGCCGCGCGCCCGATGTCGCGCCCTCCGCGCTGGCGCGCTGGCTGGCCCAGGGACACGACGACGCCGGCAGGCGGGTGGTGTTGCTGGACACCCGCAACCGCCAGGAAGTGGAGTACGGCACTTTTGCCGGGGCGATGACCCTGCCCATCGACCGGTTCACCGACCTGCCGGCCGCGGTCGAAGCGCACCGCGACGCACTGGCCGACGCCACCGTGGTGAGCTTCTGCACCGGTGGCATCCGCTGCGAGAAGGCGGCGCTGTGGATGCAGGAAGCCGGCATGGACAACGTGCTGCAGCTGGACGGCGGCATCCTTGGCTACTTCGAGCAGGTCGGCGGCCAGGGCTACGAAGGCCGCTGCTTCGTGTTCGACGAACGGGTCGCGCTCGATCCGGAGCTCCGGCCGCTGGTGGACGCCGCCTGAGCGGGGCCGCGGCCGCTATCATCGCGAGAACTCCGCGCCGGCCGGACCCAGCCCCAGGACTTTCCCGCACATGGTCACCGTCCACCATCTCAACAACTCCCGTTCCCAGCGCGTCCTGTGGCTGCTGGAGGAGCTGGGGCTGGATTACAACGTGGTCCGCTACCAGCGCGATCCCGATACCATGCTGGCCCCGGCTTCTCTGCGAAAGGTGCATCCGCTGGGCAAGTCGCCGGTGCTGGTCGATGGCGACAACACCCTGGCCGAATCCGGCGCGGTCCTCGAATACCTGGTCGAACGCTACGACCTGGCCCATCGTTTCGCCCCTTCGCCCGGCACGCCGGAGCAACTGCGCTATCGCTACTGGATGCACTACGCCGAAGGTTCGGCGATGCCGCCATTGCTGATGAGCCTGGTGTTCTCGCGGATCAGGCAGGCACCGATGCCGTTCCTGGTCAGGCCGGTGGCACGCGGCATCGCCGATAAGGTCATGAAGACCTTCGTCGGCCCCCAGGTGAAGCTGCACCTGGATTACATGGAAAGCGAACTGGGCAAATCGGGATGGTTCGCGGGCGAGGATTTCAGCGCCGCCGACATCCAGATGAGTTTCCCGGTGGAAGCGGCCGCCGCACGCGCCGGTGCCGGTGGGCGTCCCAACCTGGCCCGGTTCCTGCAACGCATCCACGCGCGTCCCGCCTACCAGCGCGCGCTGGAGAAGGGTGGAAGCTTCGACCTGCTGTCCTGACGCGGGTCCCGGGAATCCGGCGGCTGGTAATCGCCGCCTGCGCCCCAATCCTTCCTTCATGACCATTGAAGGACTCGCGATGACCCCTTACTCGATCCTGGACCTGGCCCCGGTCTGCGAAGGCAGCGACGCGACCGAGGCCTTCCGCAACACCCTGGACCTGGCCCGGCACGCCGAGGGCTGGGGCTACCAGCGTTACTGGCTGGCCGAGCACCACAACATGCCGGGCATCGCCAGCGCCGCCACCGCGGTGTTGATCGGCTACGTCGCGGCCGGTACCCGATCGATCCGCGTGGGCGCCGGCGGGGTGATGCTGCCCAACCATGCGCCGCTGCAGGTGGCCGAACAGTTCGGCACGCTGGCCTCGCTGTATCCAGGCCGCATCGACCTGGGCCTGGGCCGCGCGCCTGGCACCGACCAGGCCACCGCCAAGGCCTTGCGCCGCTACTTCGACAGCGCCGAGCAGTTCCCGCACGACGTGCAGGAACTGCTTGGCTATTTCGCCCCGGTGCAGCCCGGCCAGCTGGTCCGAGCGGTGCCTGGCGCAGGCCTCGAGGTGCCGGTATGGCTGCTGGGCTCCAGCCTGTTCAGTGCGCAACTGGCCGCGGCGCTGGGGCTTCCCTATGCGTTTGCCTCGCACTTCGCTCCCGATGCGATGGACCAGGCGCTGGCCCTGTACCACCGCGACTTCCGCGCTTCGCGCTACCTGGCCCAGCCCCACGCGATGCTGGCCCTGAACGTGGTTGCCGCGGCAAGCGATGCCGAAGCCCGGCGCCTCTTCACCACGGCCCAGCAGAGCTTCGTCAACCTGCGCCGTGGCAGGGCGGGGCTGATCCCGCCGCCGGTCGACGACATCGAGGCCTACTGGGAACCCCACGAAAAAGCCGGGGTCGAGCGCGCCCTGGCCTGCAGCGTGGTCGGTGATGCGCAAACGGTGCGGCGGGGCATTGCCGCCTTCGTGGACCGGCATCGTCCTGACGAACTGCTGCTGGTGGCCAATGTGTTCGACCACGCCGCGCGCCTGCGTTCCTTTGAAATCGCCGCCGAAGTGATGGGCCACGGGGCGGCGCAGGCTCGCTGACCGGCGTACGCTGATCAGGCCGCGTTGCCGGCGGCGTGGCCCGAGGCCCAGGCCCACTGGAAGTTGTAGCCGCCCAGCCATCCGCTGACGTCCACCACTTCGCCGATGAAGTACAGGCCGGGGACTTTCTTCGACTGCATGGTGCTGGAGGAAAGTTCGTCCGTGTCCACGCCGCCCAGGGTGACTTCGGCGGTGCGGTAGCCCTCGGTTCCGCTGGCGACCAGCGGCCAGTTCTGCAGCAGCGAGGCCACCTGCTTCAGTTCCGGCAGGTTGAACTGCCGGAGTGGGCGCTGCGGGCGCAGGTGCGCCAGCCAGACCTCGCACAGGCGCTGGGCGAAGCGCTTGGGCAGCAGTTCGGCCAGCGCGTTCCTGAACTCGGCTGCGGGACGGGCCCGCTGCAGTTCCTGGAGCCGCTCCAGCGCGTCGCTGCCCGGCAGCAGGTCCAGCCGCAGGTCGTCGCCGGGTTGCCAGTAGGAGGAGATCTGCAGGATCGCCGGACCGCTGATCCCACGATGGGTCAGCAGCATGAAGTTGCGGAAGTACATGTCCCTGCAGCGGGCCTCGACGGGCAGGGCGACGCCGCTGAGGTCCTGCAGGTTTTCCTGGTGCTTGCCGGTCAGGGTCAGCGGCACCAGCCCGGCGCGGGTGGGCAGCACGCGGTGGCCGAACTGGCGGGCCAACTCGTAGCCGTAGCCGCTGGCGCCCATGCTCGGTATCGACAGGCCCCCGCAGGCCACCACCAGCGATGCGGCCGAGAAGCTGCCATGGCTGGTGTGCAGGCGGAAGCCGCCGCCATCCACGTGCTGGACCCGTTCCACCTGGCAACCGGTCTCGATGCGCGCACCTGCGGCCGCGCATTGGTCCACCAGCATCTTCACGATCTGCTTGGAGGAATCGTCGCAGAACAGCTGGCCGAGTTCCTTCTCGTGCCAGGCGATGCGATGGCGGTCGACCAGTTCGATGAAATCCGCCGGCGTGTAGCGCGCCAGCGCCGATTTGCAGTAATGCGGATTGGCCGACAGGTAGTTGGCCGGGGTGGCGCCGGTGTTGGTGAAGTTGCAGCGGCCGCCGCCGGACATCAGGATCTTCTTGCCGACCCGGTTGGCGTGTTCGAGCACCAGCACCCGCTTGCCCAGGCGGCCCGCGCTGAGCGCGCACATCAGCCCGGCCGCGCCGCCGCCTATGACCAGTACGTCGTGGCTGTGGGCCATGCCTACCTGGGCGCCAGGCGCACCGTGGGATGCACGTCGATGGTGAGGTCG
>SEHC01000262.1 GCA_004173415.1 Lysobacteraceae bacterium | reverse complement strand
GCGCGCTTCGGCAACCTGACCGGCGGCAATGACCGCTCGGCCAGCGGGCGGCGCTGGAGCAATGCCTTCGTCGGCTATGGCGACGGCTTCTGGGGGCCGGCCCCGGGCGGCAGTTACCTGGCGAACGGCTGGGGCCTGCATGACCTGGGCAGCAACGTCAGCGAATGGGTCAGTGATTGCTGGCACGCCAGCTACCGCCGGGCGCCGGCCGACGGTGCGTCGTGGTTCAATCCGGGGTGCCGCTCGCGGGTGGTCCGCGGCGGCTCCTGGGCCAGTTCTCCGGTCCAGGCCCGGGCGGCCTGGCGATCTTCATCCGATTCGGATATGACTAATGCGAGGGTAGGGTTCCGCGTGGTCCGTGGCATCTGACAGGAGAGGCAAATGAGCAGTGATCCCTTCGGCCCAGGCCGATCCCAGCAACAGGGCGCCCCGCGCCGGCGCGGCCTGTTCGGCAACGTGCGCTGGTGGATTCTGATCGCCTTTGCCGTGTATGCGGCGGTCAGCTGGTTCGGCAGCAAGGAGACCGATCCCTACACCGGCGCCGACGCCCATTACGGGGCCACCCCCGAAGAGGAAGTGCAGCTGGGCGCGCAGGCTTTCCAGCAGGTGGTCGGCGACGCCAATGCGCAGGGCGAGTTGCTGCCGCCCGACAGTCCGCAGAGCCAGGCGGTCTCGCAGATCGCCAGGCGGCTGATCGACAAGGTCCCGCAGGTCAGCGCGGACCTGGCCGCGATGCATGGCGTCGCGGCGCCGACCAGCCACCAGGGCTTCGAATGGAGCGCGGCGGTGATCGATTCGGAGGAGGCCAATGCGTTCTGCCTGCCCGGCGGCAAGATCGCGGTCTATACCGGCCTGCTGCCGATCACCCAGAACACCGATGCGCTGGCCGTGGTCATGGGCCATGAGATCGCCCACGCGCTGCTGCGCCATGGGTCACAGCGCATGGCCCAGCAGAAGCTGGTGCAGATGGGTCAGATGGCCGCTGGCGTGTCCGGCATCGATCCGCAGGTCATGTCGGCGATCGGCGCCGGCGTGCAGTACGGGGTGATCCTGCCGTACGGCCGCAGCCATGAAAGCCAGGCCGATGAAGTGGGCCTGATGCTGGCCGCGGCCGCCTGTTACAACCCCGAAGCCTCGGTGCCGCTGTGGGAAAGGATGTCGTCGCTGGGTGGCGGGCAACGCCCGCCCGAATTTGCTTCCACCCATCCGGACCCGGCCAACCGCATCCAGCACCTGCAGTCACTGATGCCGCAGGCCAAGCAGTTCTACCAGAAGTACTGCCCGCAGGGCCGGGCGGCGGGCGCGCCGTGATCCGCGCCTGCGGCCTGCTGGCAGCGCTGTTGCTAGGCGGCCTGCACGCGCCGGCGCACGCCGCGATCAAGGACCAGGCGGCCAGTGGCTTCACCCTGGAAAACTCCGAATGGGTTCCGACCGATCCGCAGGCTTCGTGGAAGGCCTTGATCGACGACGTGGGCAAGTGGTGGCCGGCCGACCACAGCTGGTGGGGAGACGCCTCGAAGCTTTCCATTTCCGAAAAGGTCGGAGGCTGCTTCTGCGAGATCAATGGCGCGCAGCAGGCCTGGCACATGACCGTCACCTTCGTCGATCCGGGCAAGCTGATGCGCATGACCGGCGGCCTGGGCCCGCTGCAGGGCATGGGCCTGGACGGCGCCCTGGAGTGGCGGTTCGTCGGGGAGAACGGCGGTACCCGCATCACCCTGTGGTATCGCGCCGGCGGCTACACGCCCGATGACCTGGGCAAGTTCGTGCCGGTGGTCGACAAGGTCCAGGCGCTGCAGCTGGGCGGGCTGGCGAGTTACCTGCGCGAACAGGCCGCTCCCTGAGTCCGCTCAGAAGCTCATGAACAGGCCGCCGTTCACGGCCAGGTTGGCGCCAGTCACGTAGCTGGCCGCATCGTCGGTCAGGAAAACCACGGCGCGCGCGATGTCATCGGGTTGCCCCATGCGCCTCGCCGGAATCGAGGCGGTGATCCGGGACAGCACTTCGGCCGGCATCGCCGCGGTCATCGGGGTTTCGATGTAACCCGGCGAGATGCTGTTGACCGTGATCCCCTTGGCCGCGACCTCGCGCGCCATCGACATGGTCAGTCCATGCAGGCCGGCCTTGGCGGCGGCGTAGTTGGCCTGGCCGAAATTGCCGGTCTGGCCGCTGACCGAGCTGATGTTGACCACCCGCCCGAAGCCACGCGCCTGCATGCCCTCCAGCGCGTGCGCGCACAGGTTGAAGGCGCTGCCGAGATTCACGTCCAGGACCTCGTCCCATTGCCCGCGGTCCATCTTGCGCAGGGTCGAATCGCGGGTGATGCCGGCGTTGTTGACCAGGATGTCCAGGGTTCCGTGCCTGGCTTCGATCCCGCGCACCAGTTCGCCGCAGGCGGCATGGTCGGCGACGTCGGCGGCGGCGAAGTGGATGTCGTGGCCCTCGACTTCCTGCCTGAAGGCGGCCGTGCGTTCGGCGCGATCGCCCAGGTCCACGGCGACCACGGTGCGCCCGGCTTGGGCCAGCGCCTTGCAGATTGCGGTTCCCAACCCACCGATGCCGCCGGTGACGACTGCTACGCGCTTGGACATGCTGCTGTTTCCCCTGGAATGGACTGGTTCGGCATTAAAAAGCCCGCACGTCGCCGTGCGGGCCCGATCGAGGCATTGGCTGGCTCAGCGCGTGCGCGACTTCGGCGTTTCGCGTTGCGGGTTCTCCGGCTTCACCGAGGGGCGGCCAAGGCCGCCGCCGCTGAGGTTGCGCTGGAATTCCTGCCACAGCTCCATGTTGCGCTCGGTCAGCTGGTTCATCATGGTCCACGGGGTCTGGCCCAGCATGCCGCCCATCTGCTGGCGGAACTGCTGCTGCTGCTCCATGAAAAGGGTGATGCTGCGATCCAGGTAGTTGCCCATGAAGCCCTGCATGGAGTCGCCGTAGAAACGGATGATGTGGCTGAGCAGCTGGGTCGACAGAATCGGCTCGCCGTCCTGTTCCTGCTCGGTGATGATCTGCAGTAGCACGGTGCGGGTCAGGTCGTCGCCGGTCTTGGCGTCGCGGACCTCGAAATCCTCGCCATCGACGATCAGCTGGCGCACATCCTCGATGGTGATGTAGCTGGAGATCTCGGTGTCGTAGAGCCGGCGGTTCGGATATTTCTTGATGATTCGCATCGCAGCCATTGAGCAATCACTCTAAATCCAATGACCGCAGCATGACGCAGCGCAGCAGCGCTTGCAAGGGTCCTGCAGCGGGAGCCTCGGAGCCGGCGCGGGCCGGCCCATTCAGTCTTCCAGGGGTGGGGTGGGGCGTGCGGTGCGCTACCAGCCCATGTACTGGCCGCCGTTGGCGGACAGGTTGGCGCCGGTGATCCAGCTGGCTTCGTCGGGAATGAAGAACGACACCGCGTAGGCGATCTCCTCGGGGGTGCCGAGCCGGCCCACTGGGATCTGGGCCACGATCTTGTTGCGCACGTCCTCGGGAACGGCCATGACCATGTCGGTGCCGATGTAGCCGGGCGACACGGTGTTGACGGTGATGCCGAACTTGGCGTTCTCCTGGGCCAGGGAAATGGTGAAGCCATGCATGCCGGCCTTGGCCGCGGCGTAGTTGGCCTGCCCGTACTGGCCCTTCTGCCCGTTGATCGAGCTGATCTGGATCACCCGGCCCCATTTGCGCTCGCGCATGCC
>SEHC01000261.1 GCA_004173415.1 Lysobacteraceae bacterium | reverse complement strand
CCCGAATCGACCAGGTAGATGCAGGGCAGGCGGTTCTCGCGGGCGATTTCCTGGGCCCGCAGGTGCTTCTTCACCGTCATCGGGAAGTAGGTGCCGCCCTTGACCGTGGCGTCGTTGGCCACGACCACCACCTCCAGACCCTGCACGCGGCCTATGCCGGCGACCATGCCGGCGCCGGGCGCGGCATCCTCGTACATGCCCTCGGCAGCCAGCGGGGCGATTTCCAGGAAAGGCGAGCCGGGATCCAGCAGGGCGGTGATCCGGTCGCGGGCAAGCAGCTTGCCGCGCTCGGTGTGGCGGAGGCGGGCCTTCTCGCCACCGCCCTCGGCGGCGCGGGCCAGGCGACGGTCCAGTTCCTCGACCAGGGCGCGGTGGTAGGCGACGTTGTCTAGGAACTCCTGCGAACGCGGATCGAGCTGCGAAACCAGTGCGGGCATGCCGTCGAGGCCTGGATAGAGGAGCCGCAAGGATACAGGCCAGTTTCCGAAACCCCCAGACGAGGAGGAGGGGCCGCGCTGGCGGACACCCGGTAGAGCCGCCGCCTGCCAACGGGCTGCGCGGTGGCGCCGGCGGCGTCACTGGCCGGCTGGCGGACCCGCGACCAAAGGATCCTGGGCGGGAACACCGCCGGCGGCGGGGACTGGGTCCCGGTGGTCACGGCCCACGACAGGCGGGGTGCGGACCGGCGGGCCGCCAATAGAAAAGGCCGCCGGTATGCACCGGCGGCCCTTTGTCTTGCACAAGCCTGAAGCGATATCTTGCGATATTACTTCTTGGCTTCTTCTGCAGCGTCCTTCGCCTGCTCGGCGGTGTCGGCGGCAGCAGCGGCGGTGTCGGCAGCAGCGTCGGCGACTTCGGTGGTGGTCGCGGCAGCAGCGTCGGTCGCAGCGGTGGCGGCAGCGTCGGCAGCCTGGGCGGCGGCGTCGGCGGAAGTCTGGGCAGCGTCAGCAGTCGCGGCGCCGGTGGCGGCAGCGGCGTCGGCAGCAGCCTGGGCTTCGGTCGCGGTCGCAGCAGCGTCGGCGGCGGCGTCAGCAGCCTGCTCTTTGTTCGAGCAAGCGGCGTTAGTTGGCAACGCGCTATTGCGCGCCGGTGACATGATGACAATCCCGATTGGGCTGTCAAGCGGTTGCGCAGTTATTTTTGTCAACGCCCCGTTAAATGTATCACAGGAGCTCGATGGCGATGGCGGTGGCCTCGCCGCCGCCGATGCAAAGCGAGGCCACGCCACGCTTTCCGCCGCGGTTGCGCAAGGCATGGACCAGGGTCACGACCAGGCGGGCACCGGACGCCCCGATCGGGTGGCCGAGGGCAGTGGCCCCGCCATTGACGTTGACCTTGGCATGGGGGATGCCCAGTTCCTGGATCGGCGCCATGGCGACCACCGCGAAGGCTTCGTTGATCTCGAACAGGTCGACCTCGTCCACGGTCCAGCCCACCTGGCCGAGCAGCTTGCCGATCGCCCCGACCGGGGCGGTGGTGAACCATTGCGGCTCCTGCGAGAAGGTGGCGTGGCCGACGATCCGGGCCAGCGGGGTGATCCCGCGCCGGGCCGCTTCCTCGGCGCTGAGCAGGACCGTGGCCGCGGCCCCGTCGGAGATGCTGGAGGAGCTGGCGGCAGTGACCGTGCCGTCCTTGTTGAAGGCCGGCTTGAGGGTGGGGATCTTGCCGATGTCGGACTTGCCGGGCTGTTCGTCGGTGGCGTACTCGACCTCGCCCTTGCGGGTGCTGACCTTGACCGGGACGATCTCGGCATCGAAGGCGCCGGACTTCTGCGCCGCCTGGGCGCGGGTGGCCGACTCGATGCTGTATTCGTCCTGCGCCTGGCGGGTGAAGCCGAACTTGGTCGCGGTGGCATCGGCGAACACGCCCATGGCCTGGCCGTCGTAGGGATTGACCAGCCCGTCCCAGGACATGTGGTCGACCGCCTG
This sequence comes from Lysobacteraceae bacterium, assembly GCA_004173415.1. Taxonomy (GTDB): domain Bacteria; phylum Pseudomonadota; class Gammaproteobacteria; order Xanthomonadales; family Xanthomonadaceae; genus Pseudoxanthomonas_A. Next base: position 2,822 of record SEHC01000261.1, on the reverse strand, counting down.
GAAATTGCCGAAGCGGTTGCCGGTGCGCGAGTTGGGGATCATGTGCGGCGCATTGGTCATCGACTCCATGCCGCCGGCGACCACGATCGTGGCCGAGCCGGCCTTGATCAGGTCATGACCCAGCATGATCGCCTTCATTCCCGAGCCGCAGACCTTGTTGAGGGTGGTGCAGCCGGTGGAAACCGGCAGGCCGGCGGCCAGCGACGCCTGGCGGGCGGGCGCCTGGCCCAGGTTGGCCGACAGCACGCAACCCATGATGACCTCGGACACGTCGGCGGCTGGGATGCCGGACTGTTCCAGCGCCGCGCCGATGGCGGCGGCGCCCAGGGTCGGGGAGGGCACGCCGGTGAACTGGCCGAGGAAGGAGCCAATCGGGGTGCGCTTGGCGGCGGCGATGACGATGTCGGACATGGGGGTACTCCGGTAATTGAAGCTTGATTATCAGGCTTGCGGCGGGCGATCGGTATACGCGCCCGGATTCAGGGGCCGGCTGGCTGGCCGCGGCATCGACCGGCCAACCAGGATGGAGCCGCCGGCGGAGCCAGGTCAGCCGCGGGCGTCGAACAGTTCACGGCCGATCAGCATGCGCCGGATCTCGTTGGTGCCGGCGCCGATGGCATACAGCTTGGCGTCGCGGAGCAGGCGCCCGGTGGCGTAGTCGTTGATGTAGCCGTTGCCGCCCAGCGCCTGGATCGCTTCCAGGGCGACCTGGACGCAGGCTTCGGACGCATGCAGCAGGCAACCGGCCGCCGCAGCCCGCGATACATGCCCGGCGTCGTAGTCGCGCCCGACCTGGTAGGCATAGGCGCGGCTGGACTGCAGCGCTGTGTACATGTCGGCGATCTTGCCCTGCATCAGGCCGAAGGTGCCGATCGCGGCGTCGAACTGCTTGCGCTCGCGCACGTACGGCAACGCCTCGTCCAGGGCGGCCTGCATCAGGCCCAGCGGGCCGCCGCTGATCACCAGGCGCTCGGTGTTCAGGCCGGCCATCAGCACCTTGACCCCGTTGTTGACCTCGCCCAGCACGTTCTGGTGCGGGATCTGGCAGTCCTCGAACACCAGTTCGCAGGTGTTGCTGCCGCGCATGCCCAGTTTGTCCAGCTTCTGCGCGGTGCGGAAGCCCTGCATGCCCTTTTCTACGATGAAGGCGGTGATGCACTTCGAACCGGCTTCCTTGCCGGCGGTGCGCATGTACACCACCAGCACGTCGGCCTCGGGGCCGTTGGTGATCCACATCTTGCTGCCGTTGGCGACCCAGTGGTCGCCGCGGCGCTCGGCGCGGCAGCTCATCGAACCGACCACGTCCGAGCCGGCGCCCGGTTCGCTCATCGCCAGCGCGCCCTTCCATTCGCCGCTGCACAGCCTCGGCAGGTACGTCCGGCGCTGCTCCTCGCTGCCGTTGGCATACAGGTTGGATACGCACAGGTTGGAGTGGGCCACGTAGCTCAGCCCGACCGAGCCGGAGGCCCGGGAAATCTCCTCCATGGCCACCAGGTGGGACAGGTAGCCCATGCCGCTGCCGCCATGCTCGGCCGGCACGGTCAGGCCCAGCAGGCCCATTTCGCCCAGCTTGGGCCACAGGTCCTGCGGGAAGACGTTGTCGCGGTCGATCTGTTCGGCACGCGGCGCGATCTCGACGTCGGCGAAACGACGCACCGCCTCACGTAGCGCGTCGATCTCTTCGCCCAATGGAAATGCTGTGGTTGAAACGGGTCGCATTCGGTCCTCCCTCCAGTTGCGGCCTGGGCCAGTGCTGCCGGCTAGTGCTCGCCGCGCAGGTGGCCCATGAAACGGGGCGCGGTGCGACCGAGCGGCAGCTTCAGCTTGCCGATCGATGCGATGCGCGCCTCGGCGATACGGTCGGCCGCGTACTGGGGGGTGATGCCCTCGCGGTCGGACAGTTCGTAGACCTTGCCCAGCGTGTGGTAGATGTTGCGCATCAGGCGCATGGCCCGTTCGCGGTTGTATCCGTCGATCTCCAGCGAGACGTTCATGACCCCGCCGGCGTTGACCGCGTAGTCCGGCGCATAAAGGATGCCGCGCCTGGCCGCCTCGGTGCCGGTGACGTGGGACATCTGGTTGTTGGCGGTGCCGCAGATGACCTTGGCCTTGAGCCGCGGCAGGGTCTCGGCGTTGATCGAGTACTCGAACGCGCAGGGCGAGAACACGTCCACCGGCAGTTCGTATATCTCGTCGGGGCTGACCGCTTCGGCGCCGTATTCCTCGACCGCGCGGGCGACCCGCTGCGGATTGATGTCGGCCACGAACAGCTTGGCCCCGCGCTCCTTCAGCAGCTTCAGGAATTCCATGCCGATGTGGCCCAGGCCCTGCACGGCGAAGCTGTACTTGCCGATCTCCTCGTTGCCGAACTTGCGGTTGAGGGTCGCCATCAGTCCCTGCAGCGCGCCGTAGGCGGTGAACGGGGCCGGATCGCCGGAGCCGCCGTGGACCTGGTGCACGCCGACCACGTACTCGGTCTCGCGATACACATGTTCCATGTCGTTGACGTCGGTGCCCATGTCCTCGGCGGCGATGTAGCGCCCGCCCAGCGAGTCCACGTAACGGCCCAGGGCCCGGAACACGGCCTCGGTCTTGTCGGCGCTGGTGTCGCCGATCAGCACGGTCTTGCCGCCGCCGACGTTGAGCCCGGCCAGCGCATTCTTGTAGGTCATGGTCCGGCTCAGGCGCAGCGCGTCGTTCAGCGCTTCGTCGCCATTGGCGTACGGACGCATGCGCACGCCGCCCAGGGCCGGGCCCAGCACCGTGCTGTGGATGGCGATGATGGCCTTCAGCCCCGCGTCCTTGTTGTTGCAGAACACCAC
>SEHC01000260.1 GCA_004173415.1 Lysobacteraceae bacterium | reverse complement strand
TCGGTCAGGTCGTCCTGCATGGTCAGGCCCCATTGCTGGGCGCCGGACTGGTGGAAGCTGCGGCCGTAGTTGCCCGAGCCGCGGTAGTTCAGCTGCAGCACCGCGTAGCCGGCCGCGGCCAGGATCTGCGGTTCGTTGTCGAAGCCCCAGGTGTCGTAGATGCCGAACGGCCCGCCATGCGGATACACCACCAGCGGCAGGCCGCGCTCGCCCTTGCCGGGCGGCAGGGTCAGGTAGCCGCGCATCACCACGCCGTCGCGGGCCTTGAGCTCCACCGGTTTGACCACGGCCATCTTTTCCGGGTCGATCCAGCTGCGGCGGCTCAACAGGAAGCTGGCCTTGTTGGTCTGCGTGTCGAACAGGTAGAAGGCGCCCGGGTCGCGGTCGGAATAGGTGCTGACCAGGGCGATCCTGCCGTCGGCGGTGGTCGAGGTCACCCGCACCGAATCGTCGGGGAATGCCGCCGACAGCATGGCGTAAAGCCGTGCTTCCTTGCCCTTGGGGTCGAAAAAGGCGGTATGCGGCTTGCCATCCAGGTACTCGACGCCGACCGGCTCGTTGGTCGCGCCGAAGCCGAGGATGATCGCGGCGGGATCGGCGAACTTGTCGCGCAGCAATTCCTTGCGCTCGCCACTGGCCGTATCGTAGGCGACGATGGCGTCCGGTCCCTTTTTCTGGTCGACCTGCAGGTAGGCGATCCGGTTGTCGGCGGAGAAGCCGACCGGGGACTCCACCCGGTCGCTGCTGTTCTCGTCGTTGACCAGCTTCCAGTCCGCCTCGTCGTTCTCGCGGTAATAGAGCTTGCTGGCGTTGTCGAACTCGGCGCCCCTGGCGAATCGCACCACGCCCTTGTTGTCGGTGTAGAAGGAAGAGCCCCTGACCGGCGGCCGGGCCACCGGCGTACGCTTGCCGGTGTAGATGTCCAGGCGCTCGGCCCGGGTCCACATTTCTTCATCGCTGTAGGGTGCCGCGGTGATGATCACGTTGCGGTCGTCGCCCGGGATCATCTCCAGGTCGATGGCGGCGACGTTGCTCTTGCTGCTGCCCACGCCGAGGCGCGAGCCCGCCTTCAGCCCGCCCGCCGCGCGATAACCCACCAGCGGTTGCGGACCCTTGTCGGTCGCGTCCATGACCAGGATCTCGCCGGTGGCCTGCGGCTCCTCCAGCATGCCGAACTTCTGCGCGACCCTGACCAGCAGGCGCTCCTTGTTGGCCCAGTGGAAGTCGTAGATGTGGTTGTTCTTGCCCAGCGCGAACGAAGTGATCACCTTGGCGTCGGAACGCCGCAGGATGGCCAGGCCGGTCTTGTCCTCCATCGGCACCGTGGTGGCGAAGTACTGGCCGTCAGGCGAGATCTTGATGTCGTTGAAGTCGTTCTTCCTGAGGAAGCTTTCCAGGTCGACCTGCGCTTGCGCATGCGCGGAGGCGGCCAGGGCGATGGCGACGAACGCCGCCCGTATCGTGTGATTCATCTAGTTTCCCCATGGATCTGCCGCATGTCCGCCGACGACGTCGCGCAAGCGTGCGCGGCCCCCCCGCGCGGCAGCCATGGTATCCGGAGCGACGCACGGCGCGCCGGTTGCATACCCAGAAAAGTTCCCGGTCGGTGACGACATCTCCCTTGCCGACGCTTTGCCCAGGCTTGGCGATACAGCCCAGGCAATGCCTGACGCAGTTGCCGGCCAATGAAGAATCGCCCGCAGCGCTTTTCCCCGCCGCCATGGCGGCGTCGCGGCGCTCAGGCCGGGGTGGAATCCAGCACCGCGCCCAGGGCCTGCCGCCAGTCCGGCAACTCCACGCCGAAGTCGCGCCGCAGCTGCGAGGTGTCCATGCACGAATAGCCCGGCCGGGTGGCGGGCGTCGGATACTCGGCGGTGGTGATGGGCACCATGTCCGGCAGGCGGTCCAGCCTGCCGCGGGCCGCCGCCTGGGCAAGGATCTCGCTGGCGAAGGCGCACCAGTTGGTTTCACCGGTGGCCGTCAGGTGCCATAGTCCGGAACGATCCAGCCCGGCCTCCAGCGCGCGCGCGGTCACGTCCGCGATCAACGCGGCCGGGGTCGGCGTGCCGACCTGGTCGGCGACCACGCGCAACTCGCTGCGTTCCTGCGCCAGGCGCAGCATCGTGCGCATGAAATTGTGGCCGTGGTTTCCGTAGACCCAGGCGGTGCGGAAGATCAGGTGCCTGGCGCCGGTCCCGGCGATCGCCTCCTCCCCTGCCAGCTTGCTCGCGCCGTACACGCCCAGCGGCGCGGTCGGGTCGGTCTCGCGATAAGGGCGGCGGCCCGTCCCGTCGAATACGTAATCGGTCGAGTAGTGGACCAGGCCGATACCGCGCAGGGCGCAGGCCCGGGCCAACTGCCGTGGCGCCTCGGTATTGGCGCGGAAGGCCGCGTCGGGCTCGCTTTCGGCACGGTCCACCGCGGTATAGGCGGCCGCATTCACCACCAGGTCCGGGGCCACGCGCTCGACCAGGGCACCCAGCGAGTCCGGCGCATCGAAGTCGGCGACCTCACAGCCCTCGCCCTCCAGCACGCCGCTCCGGGTGGTCGGCACGATCTCGCCCAGCCGGCCCAGGCTGCGCCTGAGTTCATGGCCGACCTGTCCGTTCGCACCCAGCAACAGGATCCTCATGCGTACACCGGCAGGCGGTCGGGCGCCAGTTCCGCCAGGCGCGGCGCCTGCGCATCGCCGGCAGATAACAAGGGCGCGGCCAGCGGCCAGGCGATGCCGATGCTGGCATCGTCCCAACGCACGCGGGCAGCGTGCCCGGGGCGATCAGCGGCGGTACTCATGTGATTCAGCAAGGCAGTCTCCGATAGCACCACGAACCCATGGGCGAAGCCCTCGGGAATCCACAGCAGCCGCCTGTTCTCGGAGTTCAGCGTCGCCGCAGCCCAGCGCCCGAAACCCGGCGAGCCCAGGCGGATATCGACCGCCACTGCATACACCTCTCCGTCGAGCGCGCCGACCAGCATTCCCTGGGGATCCGGCCATTGGTAGTCCAGGCCACGCAGGACGCCCTTTCCACACTGGGAAACAGCGCTCTGGACGAAGCCCTCGGCCAGGCCGAGTTCGCGCTGCAGCTCTGCGTTCCAGCATTGGAAACGGTGACAGTGTCCGTCGTGGAAAACGTCGGGTTCGAAGACGACGCATTCCGCCAGCGCGGTTTCGATCCTCTTCACGCCATCACCCGGCAGCCGGCAGGCCGTGGCCTGCCGATCCGGGCTATTGCACGGACAGCCGGTTCAGAACGGGATGTCATCGTCGGCGAAGTCGTCCATCGGCGCCTGCTGCGCGGCGGCCGGCTGGCGACGCTGGGCCGGTTCCTGGCGCTGGGCCGGCGCGCTGCGTTGCGGACGCTCGCCGCCACCGCCACCGCCCTCGCCCTTGCCACCGAGCATCTGCATCTCGTCGGCGATGATGTCGGTCGAGTACTTCTCGACCCCGTCCTGGCCGGTGTACTTGTCGTAGCGCAGCGAGCCTTCCACGTAGACCGAGCTGCCCTTGCGCAGGTATTCGCCGGCGATCTCGCCCAGCTTGCCGAAGAACACCACGCGGTGCCATTCGGTGCGTTCTTGCTGGTTGCCGTCCTTGTCCTTGCGCACACTGGTGGTGGCCAGGCTGATGCGGGTGATCGCCATGCCACCCTGCGTGTACTTGGTGTCCGGGTCGTTGCCCAGGTTGCCCACCAGGAT